>NZ_JAPENL010000001.1:3000000-3177500 GCF_026342015.1 Micromonospora lupini | reverse complement strand
AGGTCGCCCGCGGGCACCTCGCGGAGGCCCGTCACCGCGCCGGTCTCGTCGGACATCAGGCCGAAGAGGCTGTCCAGGTCACGCTCGGGCTGCCAGAGCAGCGTGGTGCCACCGAAGATCAGCACCGAGCGCTTGTCGTCGGCGGGATCGCGGTAGACGGTGCCGAAGCTACGGTCCAGCTCGATGTCGGCGGCCAGGCCGCTGCGCAGATAGTCCGCAGTGCTCTTGGCCCGCTCGCTGTCGTCCCTGGTCAACCCCGCCACCTGGTCGGGTGAACTCAGCCTGGTGTCCTTCTGCTGCGCCACGCGCCACCCGCCGACCCCCAGCACGCTCGCACCCGCGAGACCCACGACCAGCGCGACCGTCCAACCGATCTTGCGGCGTCGGGACCAGCCGCCGGACCCCTCGTCGGGATCGCCCCCGGTGTCCCGGGTGCTCAGCTGGATCGGCTCCTCGGTCAGCTCGACCGGCTCGCGACTGTCGTCGAGCGAACGTTGGGTGAGATGTGCGTCGGACATAGCCGACACCGTACGCGAACGGCAGGTGGCGCACGTCAGGTCCGCGGAAGCCCTCCGTAGACTTGTCAGGTGACCGAGAGACTGGATGCCCGACGCCCCGACGCCCCGACCCTCGCCGGCCAGTACCAGCCCGGTGAGGTAGAGCAGCGACGGTACGAGCAGTGGGTAGCCGCTGGGCACTTCCGGGCCTCCGCCGACAGCGACAAGCCCCCCTTCACCATCGTCATCCCGCCGCCGAACGTCACCGGCTCGCTGCACATGGGCCACGCGTTCGAGCACACGCTGATGGACGCGTTGACCCGGCGGAAGCGGATGCAGGGCTTCGAGGCGCTGTGGCTACCCGGCATGGACCACGCAGGCATCGCCACCCAGAACCTGGTCGAGCGTCAGCTCGCCGCCGAGGGTCTCTCCCGACACGATCTCGGCCGGGAGAAGTTCGTCGAGCGGGTCTGGCAGTGGAAGGCCGAGTCCGGTGGCGCCATCCTCGGCCAGATGCGCCGCCTCGGCGACTCCGTCGACTGGGACCGTGAGCGCTTCACCATGGACGCCGGGCTGACCCGCGCCGTCCAGACGATCTTCAAGAAGCTCTTCGACGACGGCCTCATCTACCGGGCCAACCGGATCATCAACTGGTGTCCCCGCTGCCTCACCGCGCTCTCCGACATCGAGGTCGAGCACACCGACGACGACGGTGAGCTGATCTCCATCCGCTACAGCGACGAGGTCGTGGTGGCCACCACCCGGGCCGAGACGATGCTCGGCGACACCGCAGTCGCGGTGCACCCCGACGACGAGCGCTACCAGCACCTCATCGGCACCGAGGTCGAGCTGCCGCTCACCGGCCGGCGCATCCCGATCGTCGCCGACGCGCACGTCGACCCGAGCTTCGGCACCGGCATGGTCAAGGTGACGCCCGCCCACGACCCGAACGACTTCGAGATCGGCCAGCGCCACGACCTGCCCGCGCTTACCGTGATGGACGAGCGCGGCGTGATCACCGTGCCCGGCCCGTTCGAGGGCCTGGACCGGTTCGAGGCGCGGCCGGCGATCGTGGCCGCGCTGCGCGAGCAGGGCCGGATCGTCGCCGAGAAGCGGCCGTACGTGCACGCGGTCGGGCACTGCTCCCGCTGCAAGACGACAGTCGAGCCGCGGCTGTCGCTGCAGTGGTTCGTCAACACCGCCCCGCTCGCGCAGGCCGCAGGCGACGCGGTCCGCGACGGCCGGGTCCGCATCGAGCCGGCCGAGCTGGCCAAGCGCTACTTCGCCTGGGTCGACAACATGCACGACTGGTGCATCTCCCGCCAGCTGTGGTGGGGGCACCGCATCCCGGTCTGGTACGGCCCGGCGGGCGAGATCGTCTGCGTCGGTCCCGACGAGGAGGCGCCGACCGGCGAGGGCTGGCACCAGGACGAGGACGTCCTGGACACCTGGTTCTCAAGCGGTCTGTGGCCGTTCTCCACCCTCGGTTGGCCCGAGCAGACCCCGGACCTGGCGAAGTTCTACCCGACGAGCGTGCTGGTCACCGGGTACGACATCCTGTTCTTCTGGGTCGCCCGGATGATGATGTTCGGCCTGTACGCGATGGACGGCCGCGCGCCCTTCGACGTGGTCGCGCTGCACGGCATGGTGCGCGACCAGTTCGGCAAGAAGATGTCGAAGTCGTTCGGCAACGTGGTCGACCCGCTGGACTGGATCGACAGGTACGGCGCCGACGCCACCCGGTTCACGCTGGCGCGGGGCGCGAACCCCGGCCAGGACGTGCCGGTCAGCGAGGAGTGGTGCCAGGGCTCGCGTAACTTCTGCAACAAGCTCTGGAACGCCACCCGGTTCGCCCTGATGAACGGCGCGCACACCACGGGTGACCTGCCGCCCGTCGAGCAGCTCTCCACAGTCGACAGGTGGATCCTGTCCCGGCTGGCGCACGTCACCGCGGAGGTCGACGAGCAGTTCGAGGCGTACGAGTTCGCCAAGGTGTGTGACCTGCTCTACCACTTCGCCTGGGACGACGTCTGCGACTGGTACGTGGAGTTGAGCAAGCCGGTGCTCGCCGAGGGCGGCGAGCGGGCCGACGCCACGCGGCGGGTGCTCGGGCACGTGCTCGACCAACTGCTGCGGCTGCTGCACCCGGTCATCCCGTTCGTCACCGAGGAGCTGTGGGTCGCGCTGACCGGTGGCGAGACGGTGCAGGCCGCGGCCTGGCCGGTGGCCGACCGGTCGCTCGTCGACGACGACGCCGAGGTTGAGCTGGCCGGCGTGCAGCGGGTCGTCACCGAGATCCGCCGGTTCCGTTCCGACCAGGGGCTGCGCCCGACGCAGCGGGTGGCCGCCCGCCTGGACGGGCTGGCCGGGGCCGGCATCGCGGCCCACGAGCCGCTGATCCGGTCGCTGGTGCGGCTGGACGCGGCCGGCGACGACTTCCAGGCCAGCGCCACGCTGGCCATGCCCGGCGCGGTGGGTGTCGCGTTGGACACCCGGGGGTCGATCGACGTGGCCGCCGAGCGGGCCCGGCTGACGAAGGACCGCGCGGCGGCCGAGAAGGAGATCGCGCAGGCCCGGGCGAAGCTCGACAACCCTGCCTTCATCGGCAAGGCCCCCGAGCCGGTCGTCGCGAAGATCCGCGACCGGCTCGTCACCGCCGAGGCCGACCTGGTCCGGATCACCGCTGCTCTGGAGACACTGCCCTCGTGACCGACCGTACCGATTTCGCCGCCGCCGAGGCCGAGCTGAACGCCCGCGGGTTCACCCGCATGGTCTTCGAGCTGGACCGCATCGAGTCACTGCTCGACCTGCTGGGCAGCCCGCAGCGGGCGTACCCGTCGATCCACCTGACCGGCACCAACGGCAAGACCTCCACCGCGCGGATGATCGACTCGCTGCTGCGGGCGTTCGGGCTGCACACCGGCCGGTACACGAGCCCGCACCTGGAGACCGTGCGGGAGCGGATCAGCCTGGACGGCGAGCCGGTGAGCGAGGAGCGGTTCGCTTCGGTGTACCGGGAGATCAAGCCGCTGGCGGAGCTGGTCGACGCGCGGTCGGACGAGCCGCTGACGTACTTCGACATGACCACCGCGCTGGCGTTCGCCACGTTCGCCGACGCGCCTGTCGACATCGCGGTGGTCGAGGTGGGGCTCGGCGGCGCCGAGGACGCCACGAACGTCATCCAGGCCGGGGTCTGCGTCATCACCCCGATCGGCCTCGACCACACCGAGTGGCTCGGCGACACCCTCCAGGACATCGCGCTGGCCAAGGCCGGCATCATCCACCCGGGCGCCACGGTGATCGCCGCGGCGCAGGAGGAGGAGGCGGCGCGTCCCCTCCTCGAACGCTGCGCCGAGGTGGGTGCCACCATCGCCCGCGAGGGAGGCGAGTTCGGTGTCCTGAGCCGGGCGGTCGCCGTCGGCGGGCAGGTGCTCACGCTGCAGGGCCTCGGCGGCGTCTACGACGAGGTGTTCCTCCCGCTGCACGGCGCGCACCAGGCGCAGAACGCCGCGGTGGCGCTCGCCGCGGTGGAGGCGTTCCTCGGTGCCGGGGCCCGACGGCAGTTGGACATCGAGGCCGTCCGGGAGGGCTTCGCCTCGGCCAGCTCCCCGGGGCGGCTGGAGCGGGTCCGCAATGCCCCGACAGTCCTGCTCGACGGCGCGCACAACCCGCACGGCATGGCCGCGACAGTCACCGCCCTCCAGGAGGAGTTCGCGTTCAGCAAGCTTGTGGCGCTTGTCGGCGTGCTCGCCGACAAGGACGCGAGCAGCCTGTTGGAGCTGCTGGAGCCGGTGGCCGACGTCGTGGTGGTGACCCGTAACAGCTCGCCGCGGGCGATGCCGACGAAGGAACTCGCCGCGCTGGCCGCCGAGATCTTCGGCGAGGAGCGCGTCGAGGTGGCCGAGGAGATGCCGGACGCGATCGAGCTGGCGGTCGCGCTGGCCGAGGAGGACGTTCCCGGTGAGCTGAGCGGCGTCGGGGTCCTGGTGACCGGTTCGGTGGTCACGGTGGCCGACGCCCGCCGGCTGTTCAAGCGATGACCGGCCCCGAACGGGACCCGCAGACCGCCGAGGACCCCGCCGAGGTTCCAGCGGGGGAGCCGGGCGTCGGGCCGACGCGGCGGTCCGGGCTGCGCAACCCGGAGCGGGCGGTACGCGGCCTGGGCGCGGGGACGCTCAGCCTGGAGGCGCTGGTGCTGCTGCTGGCCATCCAGCCGATCCGGGTGGTCGGTGGCGACCTCGGCGGGGCGGCGATCGCGGCGGTGGTGGCCCTGGCGGTGGCCGCCGTCCTGCTCGCCGGCATGATGCGCCGCCCCTGGGCCTGGCACGCCGGCACCGTGCTGCAGGGCCTGCTGATCCTGGCCGGTCTGCTGCACTGGTCGCTGCTCGTGCTGGGCATCATCTTCGCTCTGGTCTGGGCGTACGCCCTGCACGTCCGCCGGGTCATCCTCGGCTGACCGGCGAACCCGGCCGGGTCAGGCGTCGGCGCGTTCGCGCCACTGGGTGAGGGCGATGCCGTGGCCGTCCGGGTCGCGGAAGGCCGCCGCCCACACCTCCAGCCTGCTGCCCCGGTTGACCACCCGGGGCGCGTACGTGAAGCGGACGCCGGAGTCCCGCAGCCGGCCGTACGCCGCCTCGATGTCGTTCACCTCGAGGTTGACGTGCACCAGCCGGCGGCTGATCGGCGCCGCCCCGGTCACCTCGCGCAGCACCAGCCGGGTCGTGCCGGAGGCGAGCACGGCATTGCCGGCGCCCTGGTCGACCTCGCTGAAGCCGAGCATGTCGCGGTAGAAGCCGAGTGACCGGGACAGGTCGGTGACCAGGAGTGTCAGGCCGACGCCGCTGATCGGGCCGGCCGGATCGGCCGCGGACGCGCCGTCGTACCCGAAGATCGCCTCGTCCAGGTCTTCGGCGGTGACGGTCTCGCGGGCCGTCCCGGTCGGGCTCGGATCGTCAAGCGGCAGGTCCAGCGGGTCCAGCGGGTCCATGGCGACCGGGCCGGTGCGCTGCGCCGGAGGTGGGTCGACGCGCGGCGCGACGGGCGGGTCGAGGCGGTCCTCGGCGGTCGCGGGCCGGTCGTCGGGCCCCGGTTCGAAGCGGTCGTCGGGCCCCGGGGTGGAGGGGGCGTCGGGCCTCGGATCGTGACGGTCGCCTGGTCGGTCGACGCGGTCGTCGAGCGGGGCGAGCGGGTCCGCGCCGGGCTTGTCGAAGTGCTCCTCCGCAGGCGGGCGCGGTGCGGGGGTGGCCCGTCGGGGCAGCCCCGGGCCGGTCTGCGGCTCGACGACGACGCCTTCGAGCACCACCGGGCCACCAGGGCTCCGGCTCATCACCACCGGCTCGCGCTCATCGGGCGCGACCGCCGCGTCGTCGCGGAACGGGTCACCGTCACGGGCCTCGCGGAACGGGTCACCGTCGCGGGCGTCGCGGAACGGGTCACCGTCGCGGGCGTCGCGGAACGGGTCACCTTCGCGCGGATCCCGGTAGTCGTCGCGGAAGTCGTCGTCAGTCGCGCGACCCGCCCACGGCGGGGCGTCCTGCTGGATGAGCACGTCGTCCACGGCGTCGATGTCGCCGAACTCCGGTGGGAGGTCGGCGACGGCCGCGGCGGTCTCTGCGTGGGTGGGCACCTCGTCCCAGAGGACCTTGACGTGCCGCTGGTCGTCAAGCGCGACCCGGATCGGCAGGGTCTGACCCAGCGACGGCCACTTCGAGACCGGCACCCGCGGCTCGATGATCTTCTTGGATCGGGGCGGTAGCCCTGGCGCGTCGATGACCAGTTGCAGCTCGCACCGGCCGAACGCGTACTGGGTGGGTGGTTCGGAGGCGCTGTGCACGTGCGCCACGCCGACCACCCAGGTGCGCCCGCCGCCGCGTACGGTGGCCAGCGCGATCGCCAGCACCAGCAGGGCGACCCCGAGCGCCACGATGGCCCAGCTGGTCATCCCCAGCCCGAAGAGGACGACGAAGGTGGCCACGGTGCCGAGCACCGTGCCGATGAGCTTGCGTACCGGCGCGATGGGCCGGTTCCCGCCATTCGCCACTGTGGACCTCCAGGGGGTCAGGGCCAGGCTAGGCCGGATCGGCCACCGGGGGAAAGACCGGCCGCCGCGCCGGCGCCGGGACCGGGTCGCTAGGCTGACCGTACCGAGCCCAAGCGTTCTGCGCGTACAGGAGGAACCCAGCGTGTCCAGCAACAGCCCGGATGAGCGCAGCCTCGTGCTGATCAAGCCCGACGCGGTCCGCCGCGGCCTGGTCGGCGAGGTCCTCTCCCGCTTCGAGCGCAAGGGGCTGCGGATCGACGCGATGGTGCACCGGACGATGGACGCCGCGCTCGCCGACGCGCACTACGCCGAGCACGTCGACAAGGCGTTCTACCCGCCGCTGAAGGACTTCATGACCGGCGGCCCGCTTGTCGCCCTGGTGCTCTCCGGCGACCAGGTCATCGACGTGGTCCGTGGGCTGGTCGGCGCGACCGACGGCCGCAAGGCCGCCGCCGGCACGATCCGCGGTGACCTGTCGCTGTCCAACCGGGAGAACCTGGTGCACGCCTCCGACTCGACGGACAGCGCCAAGCGCGAGATCGGGCTCTGGTTCCCCGAGCTGGGCTAGACGCGACCCGGCTGGGGTGACGCGACCCGGCCGGGGCCGGGGCCGGGGCTCACCCGACCGGTGGCAGTTTCGTCGGGTTCCCGACCATGTAGATCCCAGTGATCCGACCGCCGGCCGCAGCGATGGTCAACGTGTACCGACTGCCGTCCCCGCGGGTGACCAACACGGCGGGTTCCCCGTTCAGTTCGACCGGGTGCACGGTGATGGGGCGGCGGCCGGGGCCGTAGATCCCGACGTAGAAACGGGCAATCCGGTCCGCGCCGGTGACCGGGTTGCGGGCGGCCCGGACCCGACCACCACCGTCGCTCCAGGCCGTGGCGTCCGCTGCGACCAGGCCGGTGAGCGTCGCCAGGTCACCGTCACGGGCGGCGGTGAGGAACGCGTCCAGCAACCGTTCCCGTTCGGCGCGGCTGGCGGTGAAGCGACGCTGCTCCTGACGGACCCGGGTGCTCGCCCGGTGGTGCAGTTGCCGACAGTCGTCGACGGACCGGTCCAGGATCTCGGCGATCTCCGCGTACGGCAGGTCGAAGGCGGTGTGCAGGACGTAGACAGCGCGCTCCGGCGGGGTGAGCCGCTCCAGGACGTGCAACAACGCGGTGGAGAGCGAGTCGCGCAGCTCCGCGCGGTCCAGCGGTCCGAACGGCGAGGGCGCGGTCGGCACCGGCTCGGGCAGCCAGGTGCCGACGTACGTCTCGCGGGCCGTCTGCCGGGCCCGTAGCCGGTCCATCGACAGTCGGGTGACCACCCGGGACAGGTAGCGGCGCGGCTCGGTCACGGTGGCGCGGTCCACGCCCAGCCACCGCAGGTACGCCTCCTGGAGCACGTCCTCGGCGTCGTGCCGGCTGCCGAGCAGCCGGTAGGCGAGCCCGAGCAGCATCGGCCGGTGCGCCTGGAGCGCACCGGCCGCCTCTGCCGCCTCGGTCGTCACACCTGTGCCGGGGGCTCCGTGTGCGTCGTCACGGCGATGCGATTCCACAGGTTGATTGTGGCGATCGCGAGGACCAGATCGGCCAGTTCCTTCTCCGACCAGACCTTCGCGGCGGCGTCCCACACCTCGTCCGACACTCCGTGCTCGCCGAGCCGGGTGACCGCGTCGGTGAGCGCCAGCGCGGTCTGCTCCCGCTCGTCGAAGAACGACAGCGCCTCCCGCCAGGCGGACACCGCGAACAGCCGCCGGCTCGACTCGCCTGCGGCGAGGGCGTCGCGGCTGTGCATGTCCACGCAGTACGCGCAGCCGTTCAGGATCGACGCCCGCAGCTTGACCAGCTCCAGCACTGTGTGGTCGACGTTCGCCTGGACGTACTTCTCCAGGCCCGACACGGCCTGGTAACCCTGCGGGGCGACCTCGAAGAGCCTCATTCGTTGCATGACCAACTCCCTGTTCGATCCGACACCGCTACGACGGTCGGACCGGGCCCTGCCGTGACAACCGTGACGGTGACGCCGGTCACGCGTGGCCGGAGGTCGCCGGGACGGTGTCGGCCAGCACCTCGCGCGGGCGGGGGATCCGGGGGCCGTCGTCGTCGTCGGTGCCCGCCGGTCGGGTGTCGCCTGGCGACGTGGGCCGTGCCGCGCGGGCGGCGAGCCGCCGCCCCACCCCGATCATGGGTAGCTCGACCCACCGGTAGAGCACGTCCGCGAGGACCAGCCCCACCACCACGGCGCCCACGAAGATGACGGTGCCGTGGTGCCCCTTCGTGGGCAGCAGCCCGATCGCCACCCGCGCCGCGATGGACTGGACCAGGTACATCGAGTACGACCGTTCGCCGACGAAGACCAGCGGACGGAGCGCCAGTGCGCGCGCGAGGAGGCTGCGTGACAGCAGGGCCGGCAGCAGCAGGGCGGCCGCCGCGGCGTAGCTGCCGATCAGCGCCTCCTGGCCGAGACGGGCCGGCCAGTACCGCACGGCCACCTGGACCGCGCCGAAGGCGATGATCACCGCGCTGGCCGTGAGCGGGTGGGTCAGCGGCCGGAGCAGGGAGAAGCCCCGGGGATGATGCATGATCACCGCGACGAGGCAGCCGAGCAGGATCGCCACGTAGTGGATCGGCCAGCTCAGCCAGGCGATGTCCGGCGGGATCAGCGCGATGAGGAGCACCAGCAGGCCGAGGGTGACGGCAAGCCGGCGGCGGAAGACGGCGGTCACCAGCACGAACGCGATGGCCGGCCAGAACAGGTAGAACTTCTGCTCGATCCCGATCGTCCAGGAGTGCAGGTACGGGGCGTCGGCCGGCAGGAAGTCGTTGAGCAGGAGCAGGTAGTACGCCATTGAGCGTTCCACCGCGTCGGCCGTGCCGCTGAGCCGGGCCAGCGCCCAGGTCAGGAAGAGCACCAGCAGGTACACCGGCATGATCCGGAAGAACCGCCGCAGGTAGAACGCGCGCAGGGACACCCGCCCGTACCTGTGCTCCTCCCGCAGCAGCAGCGTCGTGATCAGGAAACCGGAGAGCACGAAGAACAGGTGTACGCCGATCCAGCCCGTCAGCCAGGCCCAGGACTGGCCACCGAAGTGGAAGGCGAAGACCATGACGGCCGCCACGGCCCGCAGGCCGTCCAGGGCGGGAAAACGTCGCAGGGCCTGGAACTCGTCGTAATCGAGCGGACGCACCGGCGAAGTTTGCGCGAGCCCGCCACCGGGGTCAAGCGGCGGGCCGCGGTCCGAAGCGGACCGCGCTGTCGTTCCGCCCCGACAACAGGCGTTCGGGCCCCGGTCATCCGGGCCGCCGATCGCGGTCATCTCCGCCCGGTAGACCGACGGGGTCAACCCATGACCGGGAGGAAGCATGACCGAGCTTGATCGACGTACCCTGCTGCGGGCCGGCCTGGTGGCCGGGGCCGGAGTCGCCGGCGGCGCGCTGCTGGGCGGCGCCGGCGCGAACGCCGCCCCGGCCTGGCGCCCGGCGGGACGCCCCGTGCTCACCCACGGCGTGCAGAGCGGCGACGTGACCGCCGACTCGGCGCTGGTCTGGACGCGGGCCGACCGTCCGGGTCGGATGCTTGTCGAGGTGAGCCGGCGGCCCGACTTCCGGGGCGCGCGGCAACTGCGGGGCCCGGTGCTCGGCCCGAGCGGGGACTTCACCGGCAAGGTGCGGCTGCGGGGCCTGCCGGACGCCGAGCGGCTGCACTACCGGGTCCGGGTGGAGAGCCTGGAGCGGCACGGGGTGGTCAGCGAGCCGCTGACCGGGTCGTTGACAACGGCGCCGGGCCGGCACCGGCGGCGCGACGTGTCGTTCGTCTGGACCGGGGACATCGTCGGGCAGGGCTGGGGGATCGACCCCGCCTACGGTGGACTGTCGATCTTCCGAGCGATGCGGGAAACCCGTCCGGACTTCTACCTGTGCAGCGGCGACACCGTGTACGCCGACGGCCCGCTCGTCGAGTCGGTGACGCTGCCCGACGGGCGGATCTGGCGCAACCTGGTGACCCCCGAGAAGAGCAAGGTCGCCGAGACGCTCAGCGAGTACCGGGGACAGTTCGCCTACAACCTGCTCGACGCGCACCTGCGGGAGTTCGCCGCGGCGGTGCCGCAGATCAACCAGTGGGACGACCACGAGGTCCTCAACAACTGGTACCCGGGGGAGATCCTGGACGACCCGCGCTACACCGAGCAGCGGGTCGACGTCCTCGCCGCGCGGGCCAGCCAGGCGTTCCACGAGTGGCTGCCGGTGCCGGACAACGGGCCGCTGTATCGGCGGATCCCGTACGGGCCGCTGCTGGACGTCTTCGTGCTCGACATGCGCACCCACAAGGACCCCAACGACGGCAACACGTACGCCGACCCGAAGCGCGGTCTGCTCGGCCGCGAGCAGCGGGAGTGGCTGATCCGTGAGTTGAAGCGTTCCACGGCGACCTGGAAGGTGATCGCCAACGACCTGCCGATCGGGGTCGTGGTGCCGGACGGGCCCGCTGCGCAGGAGGGTGTCGCGCAGGGTGACCCGGGCGTGCCGCTCGGCCGTGAGTTGGAGTTCGCCGAAGTGCTGCGGGCCACCCACCGGGCTCAGGTGACCGGGATGGTCTTCCTCACCGCAGACGTGCACTACTCCGCCGCGCACCACTACGACCCGTCCCGCGCGGCGGTCGGTGACTTCACGCCGTTCTGGGAGTTCGTCTCCGGGCCCGCGCACGCCGGCGCGTTCGGCCCGAACGCGCTTGACGGCACGTTCGGCCCGCAGGCGGTCTTCGTGCACGCCCCGCCGCACGCCAACACGTCGCCGGCCGAGGGCTTCCAGCACTTCGGCGAGGTGTCGATCGACGGCGAGTCGGCGGCCCTGACGGTCCACCTGCGCGACCGTGACGGCGCCTCCCTCTGGAACACCACCCTCCCCGCCCCGTAACCCCACCTCACCCCCGACCCTTCGGTTGATCATGAAGCTGTTGCCGCGACACGTCGCTGCCGCGGGCAACAACTTCATGATCACCGGGGTGGGTGGGTTAGAGGGTGTCTAGGGAGGCTCGGCGGCGGGACTCGGCTCGTCCAACTCGATCCGGATCACACGGCAAGCCCAGGGTGCCCGCGCGCGCCGTTACTCGGCGGCGAGGCGGTGGGCCTGTCGAGTATCGTTGGGCACCGTAAGGCGATGACCCGGCCATCACCGGTGAGCCTCCGGAAGAACAGCCGGGCAACCGGCCCAGTAGAACCGGACGGGTGCGGCCCGTCACAGCCGGCAACGAGCGGGCGGTCGATCCTGACCGTCAAGCGGGGTGGTACCGCGGACCACCCGGGAGCGCCGTTTCGAGGCGTACCCCGGACGGTTCGTCCTCGCAGACCCACGTTGAGTGAGCTGCGCGAGGAGAGCGACAGGCGATGGCCTATCCGTTGCACGACCCGACCGCCGCCGGTGTCCCGGCGAGCCCGGACCTGCCCGCGGTCGAGCGCCGGGTGCTGGAGCACTGGACGGCCGACAAGACCTTCGAGGCGTCCGTCGAGGCCCGCCCGGCCGGCGACGACGGCAAGAACGAGTACGTCTTCTACGACGGCCCGCCGTTCGCCAACGGCCTGCCGCACTACGGCCACCTCTTCACGGGGTACGTCAAGGACGTGGTGCCGCGCTACCAGACCATGCGTGGCCGGCACGTCGAGCGGCGCTTCGGCTGGGACTGCCACGGCCTGCCCGCCGAGGTGGTGGCCGAGAAGCAGCTCGGCATCACCAGCAAGGCGGAGATCATCGACCTCGGCGTGGCGCGGTTCAACGAGGCCTGCCGCACCTCCGTGCTGGAGTTCACCCAGGACTGGGAGCGGTACATCAACCGGCAGGCCCGCTGGGTCGACTTCGCCAACGACTACAAGACCCTCGACCTGGACTACATGGAAAGCGTCATGTGGGCCTTCAAGACCCTGCACGACAAGGGCCTGATCTACGAGGGTTTCCGGGTGCTGGCGTACTGCTGGCGCTGCGAGACGCCGCTGTCGAACACCGAGACCCGGATGGACGACGTCTACCGGGACCGGCACGACCCGACCCTGTCGGTGTGGTTCGGCCTGACCGCCGACGAGTCCGCCCCGGAGCTGGTGCGCGGGCCGGTCAAGCTGGGCGTCTGGACGACCACGCCGTGGACGCTGCCGTCGAACCTGGCGCTCGCCGTCGGCCCGGACATCGAGTACGCGGTGCTCGAACGCGACGGGGACCGCTACCTGGTGGGGGCGGCGCGGCTGGCCGCGTACGCCAAGGAGCTGGACGGCTACGAGCAGGTCGGCACGGTGTACGGCCGGGACCTGGTCGGACGCCGCTACACGCCGCTGTTCGACTTCCTCGTCGAGCAGGCCGGCGAGAACGCCTACCAGGTGCTCGGCGCGGAGTTCGTCACCACCGAGGACGGCACCGGGATCGTGCACCTCGCCCCGGCCTTCGGTGAGGACGACCAGAACGTCTGCAACGCCGCGGGCATCCCCACAATCGTCACCGTGGACGACCACACGCGGTTCACCGCGCTCGTCCCGCCGTACCAGGGTGACCAGGTCTTCGACGTCAACAAGCCGGTGATCCGGGAACTGAAGGAACGGGGGGTGGTGCTCCGGCAGGACACCTACACCCACTCGTACCCGCACTGCTGGCGCTGCGACACCCCGCTGGTCTACAAGGCGGTGTCGTCGTGGTTCGTCGCGGTCACGAAGTTCCGGGACCGGATGGTCGAGCTGAACCAGGAGATCAACTGGACGCCCGGCCACATCAAGGACGGCTCGTTCGGCAAGTGGCTGGCCAACGCCCGCGACTGGTCGATCAGCCGCAACCGCTTCTGGGGCTCGCCGATCCCGGTGTGGCGCTCCGACGACCCGAACTACCCCCGCCTCGATGTCTACGGCTCGCTCGCCGACATCGAACGGGACTTCGGCGTACGCCTCAGCGACCTGCACCGGCCGGCGGTGGACGACCTGGTCCGCCCCAACCCGGACGACCCGACAGGCCAATCGATGATGCGCCGGGTGCCGGAGGTGCTGGACTGCTGGTTCGAGTCCGGGTCGATGCCGTTCGCCCAGGTGCACTACCCGTTCGAGAACGCGGACTGGTTCGAGCACCACTACCCGGGTGACTTCATCGTCGAGTACATCGGGCAGACCCGCGGCTGGTTCTACACCATGCACGTGCTGGCCACCGCGCTGTTCGACAGGCCGGCGTTCCGCAACTGCCTGAGCCACGGCATCCTGCTCGGCTCGGACGGGCGCAAGATGTCCAAGAGCCTGCGCAACTACCCGGACGTGTACCACGTCTTCGACGCGTACGGCTCGGACGCGATGCGCTGGATGCTGATGTCCTCGCCGGTGCTGCGTGGCGGGGACATGGCGGTCACCGAGACGCTCATCCGCGACGCCGTCCGGCAGGTGCTGCTGCCCCTGTGGAACGTCTGGTACTTCTTCTCGCTCTACGCCAACGCGGACGGGTACCAGGCGCGGCGACGCACCGACTCGACGCACCTGCTCGACAGGTACATCCTGGCGAAGACCAACGAGCTGGTGTCGACGGTCAGCGCGCAGATGGACGCGTACGACATCTCCGGCGCCTGCGCCACCGTCCGGTCCTACCTGGACGCGCTTACCAACTGGTACGTGCGCCGCTCGCGGGACCGGTTCTGGTCCGGTGACGCCAACGCGTTCGACACCCTGTCGACGGTGCTGGAGACGCTCTGCCGGGTGGTGGCGCCGCTCGCGCCGCTGACCGCTGAGGAGATCTGGCGCGGGCTGACCGGGGAGCGCTCGGTGCACCTGACCGACTGGCCGGAGGCGAGCGAGTTCCCGGCCGACCACGACCTGGTCGCGGCCATGGACAACGTGCGGGCGGTCGCCTCGGCGGCGTTGTCGCTGCGCAAGGCCAAGGGTCTGCGGGTACGGCTGCCGCTGTCGAAGCTGACAGTGGCATCGCCGGCGGCGGAGCAGCTGCGCCCGTTCACCGACCTGATCACCGATGAGGTCAACGTGAAGGCGGTGGAGTTCAGCGCCGAGCTGGCCGAGTACTGCCAGCAGGTGCTGACCGTGGTGCCCCGGGCGCTCGGCCCACGGGTCGGCAAGCAGGTCCAGCAGGTGATCAAGGCGGTCAAGGCCGGGGAGTGGGAGCTTGTCGACGGTGCCCCGGTGGCCGCCGGCGTCACCCTGGCCGAGGGCGAGTACGAGCTGCGTCTCGTCGCGGCCGACGCCGAGCACTCCGCGCCGCTGCCCGGCGGCGAGGGCGTGGTCGTGCTGGACACCGAGGTCACCCCGGAGCTGGCCGCCGAGGGCCTGGCCCGCGACGTGGTGCGGGTGGTGCAGCAGGCCCGCCGCGACGCCGACCTGGACGTGTCGGACCGGATCGTGGTGTCGGTGTCGGCGTCCGAGGACGTGCGCGCGGCGGTGAGCGCGTACGTCGATTTCGTCGCCGGTGAGGTGCTGGCCGACTCGATCGACTTCGCCGAGGGCCTCGACGGTTTCGCCGGCGAGGTGGGCGAGGGTGAGCGGGTGACGGTCACCGTCCGCCGGTCGTAGAGCGCGGGTGCGGACGCCTCGCCACCTCCGTCCGGGAGGTGTGGAGGCGTCCGCTACCGTGACACCGCCTGCTCGCACCTCATCTGCCGGAGGACCAGTGCCCCTGCTCTACACCATCGGCAAGCTCACCGTGGCGCCCACGCTGCGGTTGGCGTTCCGCCCGACCGTGGAGGGGCTGGAACACGTGCCGGAGACCGGCGGCGCGATCTTCGCCGGCAACCATCTCTCGGTGGCCGACGAGCTGTTCCTCGGCACGGTGGTGCCCCGGCACCTGGCGTTCTGGGCCAAGTCGGAGTACTTCAAGGGCACCGGCGCGAAGGGCGCGTTCTCGAAGTTCGTCCTCACTGGTCTGGGCGCGATCCCGGTCGAGCGGGCCGGTGGGCGGGCCGCGCTGTCCGCGTTCGACGCCGCCATCCCGGCCTTGCAGGGTGGTGACCTGGTGGTGGTCTACCCGGAGGGCACCCGATCCCCGGACGGCAAGCTCTACCGGGGCCGGACGGGGGCGGCCCGGCTGGCGATCTCGGCCGGGGTGCCGATCATCCCGGTCGGCACCATCGGCACCGACAAGGCCCAGCCGATCGGTGCCCGGGTGCCCCGCCCCGGCAGCGCCAAGATCACTGTCCGGTTCGGCAAGCCGCTGGACTTCACCGGCCGCCCGGACGACCGCACCTCGCTGCGCCAGATGACCGACGAGCTGATGAGCGAGATCCAGAAGCTCACCGGCCAGGAGTACGTCCCGCGCTACGCTCCGCCGCGCGCCCACCCGGACCCGACCCGCGACGCCTGACCCGGCGCTGCCGCTTTCCGGCGCGTGCCCGTCTGTCGGCGCGTGCCCGCTTGCCGGTGTTGTCCGTCTCTCGGCGCTGCCTGTTCGTCGGCGGTGTCGCTGACGGGCTGGGGTCTCCACGCTGCTGCTGGCGGGGCCTGCTGGCCTCGGCCGCCGAGCTGGCGAGCAATACGGTCAGATGCGGTATACCTGTGAGTCATATTTATGACGCACAGGTATACGCGCTGCCGCTGTGTCCTCTGTCTGCGGCGTGACGCTGCGTGATGGACGGAGCCCAGTAGCCACCACGTCAGCACGCGGCGCGGCGGCACGGCGGCACGGCGGCACGGCGGCACGGCGGCACGGCGGGCAGCGTGCGGGCCGGGTTCAGCCCCTCTCGGGCTGGACGATCTGGCCGCGCAGGGTGTTCAGCAGGTCGGCGCTGTCGGCGACGGAGAGCCGGGTGAACACTCCGGTGGCGATGCTGCCGTGGTCGACCGAGGTGCACACCACCACCTCACCGTCGGCCGGCCGGCCGATCGCGCAACGCTCGTGCCGACCTCGTACGCCGGTCTGCACCGTCTCGGGCGCCTCCAGCGCGTAGCGCTCGGTGAGGCGGGTGATCTCCGCGTCCGCGTCGGCCTCCGGGCTCAGCCGGAAGCCGGTGCCGCCGAAGACCGTCACCCGCTTGCCGTCCGCCGTGGCGTAGACCCCGGCGAAGGTGTCCTCGGCCAGCCAGTGCTCCTGGCGTACCTCGTTCTCCAGCTGTCGGGCCGTCGTGGCGCTGCCGTCGTCCTGCCGCAGGCTCAGATCGGCGACCTGCTCGGGCAGCGCGGCGCGGGCCGGGTACTGGGACGAGATCGGTAGGCCGTAGTAGGCAGGGCATCCGCAGCAGCAGGCCAGGGTGAGCAGCAGCAGCCACGGCCAGCGACGTCGGCGGCGGACCGGGACGGGAACGTACCCCTTGGGGGCGTCCCAGCCCGGTGGTGGCGTCACCGGCGGTGGCGCGGCCGACCGCCGGCCCCGCCGCTGCTTCGGCGCCCGGGCCGGCCGGACCGGCGCGGTGGGCCGGGCCGGGCCGGGCTGAGGCGGCAGAGCGGGCCGGGCGGGCGGCGGCGGGTGGGCCGGTGGCGCCGGGTAGGCGGGCGGCGGGTAGGCGGGCGACGTTGGATAGGCGGGCGCTGCCGGGTGGACGGGCGGCGGCGAGACTGGGTGCATCCCGACCGGCGGCGCGGGCGGCCCGGACCACTGCCGGGTCGACGGGGGCGCCGGGTAGCCGAGCGTCGGGGGAAGCGGGGGCAGTTCGGCGGAGGGCAGGTCCCAGCCGCCGGTGTCCACGCCGGCCCACGGGTCGACCGGGGTGCGGTGCTCGGGCGGCTGCTCGGGTAGCGGCGGCGGCGGGGTCGGTTCGGCCGACTCACCCCAGGCGCGCCTGCGCGGCAACGGGGGAGGGACCGCCGCGGACCCACTCCAGCGGGGCGCGGGGACCACAGTGGGCCCGGCGGGGGAGTCCCCGGACGCGGGCTGAGCCGTTGGCTCGGGCTGGGCCGTGGGCTCCTGCGCCGTCGGCTCAGGCTGGGCCGCGGGTTCCGGGGCCGTCGGCTCAGGCTGGGCCGTGGGTTCCTGCGCCGTGGGCTCCGGCTGGGCTGGGGCGGTGGGCTCGGCCGTGGGTTCCGGCCGGTCGGGGGTGGTGGGCTCGTCCGGCGGTACGGGTGGGGAGGTCGGCTCGTCGGCGACCGCCGGAGCGTCGTCCGGCTCCTGGCCCGGGGTGCGCCCGTCGGCCGGCCGTGCTCCCGGCTGGGGCTCCGGCATCGCGGCAATCTCCTCTCGCGCCGGTCCGAGGTTAGTACCGCGTCGCCACCACCGCTGCGCGGGCATCGAGGCGGAGTGCGTGAACAGGTGGATGATCGGGCCGCATCGTGGCGTGCGCGCGGTCACCGACGGGCGGGCGCGTACCCTTGGCCATCATGAGTGCCCCGTCCACGACGCCGCGTGCGGCCGCGACCAATTCCGTCTGGCCCCGGCTCGAGCCGCTGCTCCCTCAGGTCTCCAAGCCCATCCAGTACGTCGGCGGTGAGCTGGGCGCGGTGGTCAAGGACTGGGACGCGGCGACGGTGCGCTGGGCGCTGATGTACCCCGACGCGTACGAGGTGGGCCTACCCAACCAGGGCGTGCAGATCCTCTACGAGGTGCTCAACGAGCTGCCCGACACCCTCGCCGAGCGGACGTACGCGGTCTGGCCCGACCTGGAGAACCTGATGCGCACGCACGGCGTGCCGCAGTTCACCGTCGACGCGCACCGACCGGTGCGCGATTTCGACGTGTTCGGCATCTCCTTCTCCACCGAGCTGGGCTACACCAACATGCTCACCGCGATCGACCTGGCCGGCATCCCGATGCTGGCCGCCGACCGCACCGACGCCGATCCGGTGATCGTGGCCGGCGGGCACGCCGCCTTCAACCCGGAGCCGATCGCCGACTTCATCGACGCCGCCGTGCTCGGCGACGGCGAGGAGGCCGTCCTGGAGATCACCGCGATCGTCCGGGAGTGGAAGGCCGAGGGCGCCCCGGGTGGCCGCGACGAGCTGCTGCTGCGGCTGGCCCGCACCGAGAGCGTGTACGTGCCGCGCTTCTACGACGTCGACTACCTCCCGGACGGGCGGATCCAGCGGGTCGTGCCGAACCGGGCGGACGTGCCGTTCCGGGTGCACAAGCGCACGACGATGGACCTAGACGCGTGGCCGTACCCGAAGAAGCCCCTCGTCCCGCTCGCCGAGACGGTGCACGAGCGGTACGCGGTGGAGATCTTCCGCGGCTGCACCCGCGGCTGCCGGTTCTGCCAGGCCGGCATGATCACTCGCCCGGTGCGCGAGCGGTCGATCACGACCGTGGGGCAGATGGTGCGCGAGGGCCTGGAGTTCTCCGGCTTCTCCGAGGTGGGTCTGCTGTCGCTCTCCTCGGCGGACCACTCGGAGATCGGTGACATGTGCTCGGGCCTGGCCCAGCAGTACGAGGGCACCAACGTGTCGCTGTCACTGCCGTCGACCCGCGTCGACGCCTTCAACATCGACCTCGCGCAGGAGCTGTCCCGCAACGGGCGGCGTACCGGTCTGACCTTCGCCCCGGAGGGCGGGTCGGAGCGGATCCGCAAGGTCATCAACAAGATGGTGTCGAAGGAAGACCTGATCCGGACGGTCGTCACCGCGTACAGCAACGGTTGGCGGCAGGTGAAGCTCTACTTCATGTGCGGCCTGCCCACCGAGACCGACGACGACGTCCTCGAGATCGCCGACATGGCCCACGAGGTGATCAAGGCCGGTCGGGCCGCGACCGGCTCCAAGGACATCCGCTGCACGGTCTCCATCGGCGGGTTCGTGCCGAAACCGCACACCCCGTTCCAGTGGGCCGCCATGGAGCGCCCGGAGGTCATCGACCACCGGCTCAAGATCCTCAAGCAGGCGATCAACTCGGACCGCTCGCTGGGCCGGGCCATCGGCTACCGCTACCACGACGGCGAGCCGTCGCTGATCGAGGGCCTGCTCTCCCGGGGCGACCGCCGGGTCGGCTCGGTGATCCGCAAGGTGTGGGAGAACGGCGGCCGGTTCGACGGGTGGAGCGAGCACTTCTCCTACCAGCGCTGGGTGGACGCGGCGGCCGAGACGCTTCCCGCGTTCGGGGTGGATCTCGACTGGTACACCACCCGCCAGCGCGACGAGTTGGAGGTCCTTCCCTGGGACCACCTGGACTCGGGTCTGGACAAGGACTGGCTCTGGCAGGACTGGCAGGATTCGCTCAGCGAGTTCGAGCAGGACGACTGCAGGTGGACCCCGTGCTTCGACTGCGGTGTCTGTCCCTCGATGGACACCGAGATCCAGATCGGCCCCACCGGCAAGAAGCTCCTGCCGCTGACGCCGATCAAGGGCCTCAAAACCCCCACCGCCTGAGGAGCGAGACGATCAGTAAGAAAAACCAGCCGGAGGGTGGGCAGGCGCCTGTCGTTCAGCGCGCCCGCATCCGGTACGCCAAGCGCGGCCCGCTGCGGTTCACCTCGCACCGGGACTTCGCCCGGGCGTTCGAGCGTGCGCTGCGTCGTGCCGCCGTACCGATCGCCTTCTCCCAGGGCTTCACCCCGCACCCGAAGATCTCCTACGCCAGCGCCGCGCCCACCGGGGTGGCGAGTGAGGCGGAGTACCTGGAGATCGGCCTCCAGGCTCCGGTCGAGCCGGAGGCGCTGCGTGCCGCGCTCGACGCCGCGCTCTCACCCGGGCTGGACGTGTTGGAGGTGGTGATCGCCGACGGTGGCAGCCTGGCGGACCGGATCGAGGCGTCGCACTGGCACATCGAGTTGCCCGAGGTCGACTCGGCGACGCTGCGCGCCGCCGTGGACGCCTTCACCGCCGCCGACGAGGTGCTTGTCGAGCGGATGACCAAGCAGGGGCGACGCACCTTCGACGCCCGTGCTGCAGTTATGTCGATCGATGTCCTGTCCCCGACGCAGACGCCTTCCGGGGCGCCGGCCGTACCGTGTGCGATACTCGAACTGGTCGTGCGGCAGGTCACCCCGTCCGTACGGCCCGATGACGTCCTTTCCGGCCTCCGCGTGGTGGCCGACCTGGAGCCGCCGGTCTCGCCGAGGGTGACCCGGCTGGCTCAGGGCACGCTGACCGCGCAGGGTGCGATCGTGGATCCGTTGGATGCGGACCGCGGCGGGGCAGCCATCGTTGGGCACTGACCGACGGTCAGCGCTCTTGCAGGCAGACTTCGGCGGTCGCGCACCACGCGCGCCCGGCGGAAACACTTTTGCGGCGACCCTGCGTGGCAGCGCTCACCCGCGCCCGGGGCAGCCAGAACTGGAGAACGTCCATGCTCGAGAACGAGCCCGAGGGCGGCGAACGGACCGGTTCACAGCCGGCCGGCGACACCGCTGACCAGAGCACCACCACCGACGGCGCCGCCGGCACGGAACGGGCGGGCGTCGAGAGCGCCGAGCCTGCCGCGCCGCCACGGCGGGCGCGGGCCACCAGGCGTCGGGCCGCACCGCTCAACCAGCCGGAGCAGGCCGAGGCGCCCGTCGAGGCGTCCACCGGCGGAGCCGGGGCCGTCGAGTCGCCGCAGGCGGAGGTCTTCGCCCCGATCTCCGGTGACCTGGACGTCGCCCCGAAGACCCCCCGACGCCGCCGCAAGGCGGCCCCCGTCGAGACGACCGCCGAGGAGCCGCTGGTCGCCGCCAGCGCGGAGCTGGCCTCTCCCGAGGTCGTTCCGCCGGTCAAGGTGACCCGCACCAGGCGCAAGAAGGCGACGCCCGCCGCCGCGGAGCCGCCGGCCGTCGCGGAGCCCGCCGCCGTCGAGGAGCCTCCCGCCGAGGAGCTGCCGGCAGTCGCGGAGCCCGAAGCCGTCGAGGAGGACGCCGCCGAGACGCCTGCGGAGTCCGACCTGCGTCAGGCGGAAACCGAGCTGAACGAGGCGCAGACCTCGCCGGGCGCCCCCGTCGCCGCGCAGGCGTTCGGTGTCACGCAGGAGTCCTCCGGCGAGGTGGCGCCCGGTGTGGCAGTGGCGAACGTGGCCGATGAGCCGATCGAGCCGGCCGAGGTCATCGAGACCGAGCAGCCGCGTACGCGTCGTCGGCGGGCCGCGCTCTCCGCGCCCACCGTGCTGTTCATGGCGCCGCAGCCGGACGCCGTGCCGGTGACCCGGCCGGCGGAGCCCGCTCCGGTGGCCGAGGAGCCGGCCGTCGAGGCCGAGCCGTCCCGTCGGCGGCGGCGTGGTCGCCGCGACGCCGAGCCGGTGGAGCCGGTCGAGGCCGTCGAGGCCGAGGAGGAGCCGACCGAGGAGGCCGACGAGGCCACCGAGGCGGACGAGGACGACGAGGACAGCGCCGCCGCGCGTCGCCGCCGTCGGCGTGGCCGCCGCGGTCGGGGCCGGGGCAAGGGCGGCGCCGACGACGCCGAGGACGAGGATTCCGACGAGGCGGCGCAGGCCGACGAGGAGGAGACCGCCGAGGTCGAGGCCGAGGGTGACGAGGACGAGGAGTCCGAGGGTGGGGACGGTTTGACCCGTCGTCGCCGTCGTCGTCGCCGCCGGGGCGCCGGCGACACCGAGGGTGCCGCCGACGACGGTGTGCCCACCGTGGTCAAGATCCGCGAGCCGCGTCGCACTGTCGACGAGGTCCAGGGCGTGTCCGGCTCGACCCGGCTGGAGGCCAAGCGCCAGCGCCGTCGGGACGGCCGGGAGCAGCGGCGTACGCGGCCGCCGATCCTCAGCGAGTCGGAGTTCCTGGCCCGCCGGGAGGCGGTCGACCGGGTGATGGCGGTCCGGCAGCGCGGTGACCGCACCCAGATCGCCGTCCTGGAGGACGGTGTGCTGGTCGAGCACTACGTCACCCGCAACTCCTCGGGCACCATGGCCGGCAACGTCTACCTGGGCAAGGTGCAGAACGTGCTGCCCAGCATGGAGGCGGCGTTCGTCGACGTCGGCCGGGGCCGCAACGCGGTGCTGTACGCCGGTGAGGTCAACTGGGACACCTCCGGGCTGGAGGGGCGTGCCCGCTCGATCGAGCAGGCGCTGCGCTCCGGCGACTCGGTGCTGGTGCAGGTCACCAAGGACCCGATCGGGCACAAGGGCGCGCGGCTGACCAGCCACATCGCCCTCTCCGGCCGGCACCTGGTCTACGTGCCCAACGGCAACGCGTCCGGGATCAGCCGCAAGCTGCCGGACACCGAGCGCAAGCGGCTGCGTGACGTGCTCAAGAAGCTGGTCCCGGACGGCGCCGGCGTGATCGTCCGTACGGCTGCCGAGGGCGCCAGCGAGGACGAGCTGGCCCGCGACGTCAAGCGGCTCCAGGCGCAGTGGGAGGACATCCAGGCCAAGGCCGCCGAGGGCGGTGCCCCGGTGCTGCTCTACGAGGAGCCCGACCTGGTCATCCGGGTGGTCCGGGACCTGTTCAACGAGGACTTCCGCGAGCTGGTCATCGAGGGCGAGCAGTCGTACGGCATGGTCGAGTCGTACCTGTCGCACGTCTCTCCGGACCTGGTCGACCGGGTGCGCCGGCACGTGGGCACGAGCGACGTGTTCGCCGAGTACCGGATCGACGAGCAGATCATCAAGGGCCTGGACCGCAAGGTGTTCCTGCCCTCCGGCGGCTCGCTGGTGATCGACAAGACCGAGGCCATGACTGTCGTCGACGTCAACACCGGCAAGTACACCGGCTCCGGCGGCAACCTGGAGGAGACGGTCACCCGCAACAACCTGGAGGCGGCGGAGGAGATCGTCCGCCAGCTCCGGCTGCGCGACATCGGCGGCATCGTGGTGATCGACTTCATCGACATGGTGTTGGAGTCGAACCGGGAGCTGGTGCTGCGTCGGCTCACCGAGTGCCTGGGTCGGGACCGCACCAAGCACCAGGTCACCGAGATCACCTCGCTCGGTCTGGTGCAGATGACCCGTAAGCGGATCGGCGCGGGCCTGCTGGAGGCGTTCAGCGAGACCTGCGAGTGCTGCAAGGGTCGGGGCGTCATCATGCACACCGAGCCGGTGCCGGAGAAGCCGCGTACCGGTGGGGCGGCGGAGAAGGTCAAGGCGGTGGCCTCGTCGGCGCCGGCCGCTCCGGCCGCTCCGGCCGCCGAGAACGGCACCGCGTCCTCCCGCCGCCGGGCGCGCAAGAGCGCCCCGGCGGAGCGCGCGGTGGTCGAGGTCGTCGACACCGACACCAGCGCCGAACCGGACGCCGACTACCAGGACACCATGGGGTACGACCTGTCCCGCTACGAGGCGGAGACCGAGGCCGCTCCGGCGCTTTCCGACAGCCAGCAGGGCGAGTCGGCCCGGCTGGCCGCGGCGGACGACCCGGACGCGCTCGCGGACGGTGACACCGACGAGGAGGCCGGTGGCGCGGGGCGTCGCCGCTCCCGCCGCGGTGGCGCCCGCCGGCGGACCCGCCCCTGACGGTCTGACCGGCCCGGTGTTTGACGAGGTCCCTTTCCCGGCAATGTGACGGGGGAGGGACCTCGCCGCTCCGGTCACCCCGGTCCGGGAGTGGTCGGCCCCCGGTCAGGAGAAGAAGATGCGTCGCCTGCTCGCCGTCACCATGGTGGTCGCCGTGCTCGCCGTCGGGGCCGGCTGCTCCGCCGGCCGGTCGGGCGGTGCGGGCCCGACCGGTGAGGGTTCCGGCTCGGCCGCCGGGTCCGGGGGTGCTCCCGGCGGGTTGACCGGTACGCCTGTGGGTGGCGGTGTCGCGGGCGGGAACGCCCAGGTCTGCGCCGAGGCGCAGCAGGCTGGCGCCACCGCCGTCCGGGAGTACGTGGAGGCGCTGGGCCGCATGGTCGCGGCGGTGGGCGCGGGGGACACCGCCACCGCCGATGCGGCCCGTACGAGGGCGCAGACGGCGCTGGCCGGCTGGCGGGCCGCGCTGCGGGAGCAGTCGGCGCGGTCCACCGATCCGCAGCTCAAGACGCTGCTCAGTGACCTCGGTACGGAGGTCGCCGCACTCGGCGGAGACGTCGAGTCGATCGACGAGACCGAGTTGGACCGGCTCCAGCAGCGCCTGGACCAGCTCTGCGCCCGCTGAGCAGGGTGGGCCGGTTTGGGGTCCGGGCCGGCAATGGCGTACTCTTGCCTGCGGCCCACCTTTGGTGTGCCGAGTTCCCGTGTGCCCGCGCCGCCGTGCACTGCTACCCGGCGAGCCGCCGCGGGGACAACCGCCAGCAGCCTCAACGACAGGGAGTCCGCCTCCGATGTACGCGATCGTCAAGACCGGCGGCAAGCAGTACAAGGTCGCCGAGGGCGACGTGATCGAGGTCGAGAAGCTCACCGGTGCCCCCGGTGACGCGGTGAAGCTCACCGCGGTGCTCCTCGTCGACGGTGACGACCTGGTGACCGACGCGGCGAAGCTTGCCGAGGTCGCGGTGTCCGGCGAGATCGCCGCGCACACCAAGGGCCCGAAGATCCGGATCCACAAGTTCAAGAACAAGACTGGCTACCACAAGCGCCAGGGTCACCGCCAGCCGTTGACCCAGGTCAAGGTGACCGGCATCTCCAGCGGGAAGTAGGTCGTCCTCCAATGGCTCACAAAAAGGGTGCGTCCAGCTCGCGTAACGGTCGTGACTCCGCGGCCCAGCGACTCGGCGTGAAGCGCTTCGGTGGTCAGGTCGTCAGCGCCGGTGAGATCATCATCCGGCAGCGTGGCACCAAGTTCCACCCCGGTGACCTGGTCGGCCGTGGCGGCGACGACACGCTGTTCGCGCTGTCGGCCGGTGCGGTCCTCTTCGGCACCAAGCGCGGTCGCAAGACCGTCAGCATCGTTCCGCAGCAGTAGTTCTCGAGCCAAGCGGGCCGCGGACCTACGGGTCCCGGCCCGTTTGGCTTTTTTCGAAGTGCGGGGTTGGACCTCGCTGGAAGGATTGACGCCGTGGCAACGTTCGTTGACCGGGTCGTTCTGCATCTGCAGGCCGGCGATGGTGGGCACGGTTGTGTCTCGATCCACCGCGAGAAGTTCAAGCCCTTCGGCGGGCCGGACGGCGGCAACGGCGGGCACGGCGGCAGCGTGTCGCTGGTTGTCGACCCGCAGGTGACCACGCTGCTCGACTTCCACTTCCACCCGCACGTCAAGGCCGACAACGGCAAGGGCGGGGCCGGGTCGAACCGGGACGGGGGCAACGGCCACAACCTGGTGCTGAAGGTTCCCAACGGCACTGTGGTGCAGACCGCCGACGGGACCGTGCTGGCCGACATGGTCGGCGCCGGCACCACCTTCGAGGTGGCTCGGGGTGGACGCGGTGGGCGGGGCAACGCCTCGCTTGCCAACGCCAAGCGCAAGGCGCCGGGCTTCGCCGAGCTGGGCGAGCCCGGCGACCAGCTGGACATCGTGCTGGAGCTGAAGAGCGTCGCCGATGTGGGCCTGGTGGGTTTCCCGTCGGCAGGCAAGTCGTCGCTGATCTCGGTGATCTCCGCGGCCAAGCCGAAGATCGCCGACTACCCGTTCACCACCCTCGTGCCCAACCTCGGCGTGGTCCGGATGGACAACCACACCTTCACCGTCGCCGACGTGCCGGGTCTGATCCCGGGCGCGGCCACCGGCAAGGGCCTGGGCCTGGAGTTCCTGCGGCACATCGAGCGCTGCGCGGTGCTGGTGCACGTCATCGACTCGGCGACCCTGGAGCCCGGGCGTGACCCGGTCGCCGACATCGACGCCATCGAGGCCGAGCTGAGCCAGTACGGCGGGCTGACCGACCGCCCGCGACTGGTGGCCGTGAACAAGGTCGACGTGCCGGACGGCCGGGACCTCGCCGAGATCGTGCGCCCCGACCTGGAGGAGCGCGGCTACCAGGTGTTCGAGGTCTCCGCGGCCACCCGCGAGGGGCTCAAGGAGCTGACGTACGCGATGGCCGAGCTGGTCGACGCCGAGCGTAAGGCCGCGCCGCCCGCCGAGCCGACCCGGATCGTGATCCGTCCGATGGCCGTGGACGACGACGGCTTCACCATCACGGCCGAGGCGGACGGCTCGTTCACGGTGCGCGGCGTCCGGCCGGAGCGGTGGGTCAAGCAGACCAACTTCGACAACGACGAGGCAGTGGGCTACCTCGCCGACCGGCTGGCCCGGCTCGGCGTGGAGGACAAGCTCGCCAAGGCCGGCGCGCAGCCCGGTGACCTGGTCCGGATCGGTGAGCGCGAGTTCGACTGGCAGCCGACGCTGTTCGCGGGTGTGGAGTTCGTGCCCGGCAACCGGGGTACCGACGTCCGCCTGGAGGAGAAGTCGAACCGGGCCTCGGCGGCGGAGCGGCTCGCCGCGCGCAAGGCCCGCCGGGTGCGTTCGGCGGACGAGGTGGGCGCGGACGCGTCCGACGACGACATCGACGACGACATCGAGGACGACGCCGAGTAGTCCGTTGCTCTCCGTGATCGGGACGACTTCCGGAAACCTCCGTGAAATCCATCCCGCCTAGCGTTGGGTGATGCTGATCGAGTCGCGGCCCGCCACCGATCCCGAGATCGCCGCCCTGCTCGTCGCCCAGCAGCGTGAGCTGCGCGAGGCCGACGGTGGGGTGGACGGGCAGGTCTTCGTTCCCCACGACGACGTCCGCTACCTCGCGGTGGTGGTGAACGGTCGGGCTGTCGCCTGCGGTGGGCTCCAGGCCCTCGACGCCGCCACCGGGGAGATCAAGCGGATGTACGTCCGGCCGGCGTACCGGGGGCGGGGCATCGCCCGCCAGCTGCTCGCCGCGCTTGAGGAGTGCGCGTTCCGGCAGGGGCACTCGGTGGTCTGCCTGGAGACCGGCACGTACCTTCCGGCGGCAATCGGGCTGTACACCTCGTGCGGCTACGAACAGGTCCCGGTGTACGGCGAGTACGTCGGCAACCCGTACAGCGTCTGTTTCGCCAAGCGGCTCCCGGTCGCGGCCTGACGGCTGCGGTCGGCCTGACGGCGGCGGTGGTCAGGCGCCGGTCTCGGCGTGCGCCACCGTGACCGGCTTCGACTCGGCCGAGCCCCGCTGCGGCGCCCACCCGCGCCACCGTCGCCGTCAAACGCGTGAGTTCGCAGGTCAGGGCCTGTCGATCGGGGCGTCCAGGCGCCCGCCGGTGCCCGCCTGGTTGGACAGCAGCAGCCCGAGCGCGAGCATGCCGAAGCCGAGCGCGAGGTGCAGCCAGTTGTCGGCGGAGTTGACCGGCAGGATGTTCGCGCCGGCGTCCTCGTCGACCGCTTCGATCGCCAGGCCGTACAGCCAGAGGGCCAGGTAGATCGCGCCGCCGCCGGCCAGGAAGAGCCGCGCGCCGCCGACGCTGCGGGCCAGCACCAGGCCCACCAGCCCGAACAGCAGGTGCACCGCGTTGTGCAGGATCGACACCTGGAACAGCCCGAGCAGCTTGGCGTCCGAGTGGTGCCCGGCGAAGGTCAGCTCGCCGTAGTCGGTGGTGATGCCGGGGATGAAGCCGAGGATGCCGATCAGCAGGAAGACGCCGGCCACGACAAGCGCGGCCACCCGCACCCGGGGCCGGGGCGCAGCGGGTCGGCCACCTCGCGCGTCTCGTGCCATCCCTGCCCCCTCCGGTGGATCTGCCGGTCCCACGAACCTCGCTGTCCGCGGCGGCGACGTGACGCAGCCCGACGATCCTCCATTTTGAAGTGGATCCCGCCGGCCCCGCAGAGAAATGCACGAAGAGGTATGGAAGGCGAAACGCAGGGTAGGTGAATTGTCGGCGGCCACGGCGTCACGGCCGAATCCCCCCAGCACAACCGCGACGACTTTCTGAGCGGAAGGGAAATCATGACTTACGATCTGTCACCCACGTCTTCCACGTACGGGAACGAGTCCACGAACGGTGGCGGCGTCCGCGAGCAGGCCCGCCACGTCGGGTCCGAGGCGGCGCACGCCGGCGGCGCGGTCGCCCAGACCGCCAAGGAGCAGGGCACCGAGGTCGGCCGCGAGGCCGCCCGGCAGGCCCGCAACCTCTACGGCGAGGCCCGCAGCCAGCTCGCCGGCCAGACCGGTGAGCAGCAGCGCCGGGCCGCCGGCGGACTGCGGTCGATCGCCGACGAGATGCGCACCATGGCCGAGCAGGGTGGCCAGGCCGGCCCGGTGAGCGAGCTGGCCCGCCAGGCCGCCGACCGGGTGCACGGTGTGGCCGGCTGGTTGGAGGAGCGCGAGCCCGGCGACCTGATCAACGAGGTACGCGACTACGCGCGGCGCAACCCGGGCACCTTCCTGGTCGGCGCGGCGGTGCTCGGCGTGCTGGCCGGGCGTCTGACCCGCAGCATCTCCGACTCCGGTGACCACTCCGGCAACGGCTCCGCTGGCTACCGCGGCGCGGGGGCGTACGACCCGGAGCAGACCGCCGTGATCCCCACGCCGCCGCCGGCGCCCCGGACGGCCGCCGACGCCACTCCGCCGGGCGGCTACCTCGACCCGACCCCCGGGACGTACACCGAGCCGACCTCCGGTGGCTACACCGACCCGACGCCGGGCAGCGCGGCTGGCTACACCGAGCCGACCAGCACCGGTCAGCCGCTGCCGCCGGTGACCCAGACCGACCCGCTGCCGGGCGTGCCGTCCAGCGGCAGCCCCCGCCCGTGAGGCGCCGAGTCATCCGAAGGGAGGCGACGGCATGACCATGCCGACGCAGGGGTCCGGCCTGGACTCCGGTTACCACCCCGACGCGGGCGCCCCGCACACCGCGGCGGACGTGAAGGGCAGCTCGCTCGGTGACCTGATGCGCCAGGTCACCACCGACCTGTCGACGCTTATGCGCCAGGAGGTGGAGCTGGCCAAGGCCGAGATCCGCCAGGAGGGCAAGAAGGCCGGCAAGGCCGCGGGCCTCTTCGGCGGCGCCGGCTTCGGCGGCTACATGGTGGCGTTGTTCGTCTCCATCGCCGTGTGGCAGTTCCTGGACAACGTCATGGACTCCGGCCTGGCCGCGCTGATCGTGGCCGTCATCTGGGCCGTGGCCGCCGCGGTCCTCTACTCGATGGCCAAGAAGAACGCCCAGAACGTACGCGGGCTCAAGCAGACAAACGACAGCGTGCAGCGGATCCCCGACGCGCTCAAGCCCCACCCGGAGGGAGTCACCCGATGAGCACCGATCCCGACCAGATCCGCCGGGAGATCGAGGCCACCCGCAACAGCCTCAGCTCCGATGTGGACGCCCTGGCCTACAAGGTCAGCCCGAGCCGCATCGTCGACGACCGCAAGCAGCGGGCCCGTTCCGCGCTGCAGAATGTGAGGGACAAGGTCATGGGAACCGCGTCTGACCTCGGCCACGGCACCGGCCACGCCGCCCACTCGGTGGGTGACCGCGCCTCCTCGGCGGCCTCCAGCGTCAGCGACGCCGCGCACTCGGCGGCCTCCTCGGTCAGCGACGCCGCCCACAGCGCGCCGCGGGTCATCCGGCAGAAGTCGCAGGGCAACCCGCTGGCCGCCGGCCTGATCGCCTTCGGGGTCGGCTGGCTGGCCTCCTCGCTGATCCCGGCCTCCCGGCGGGAGCAGCAGGCCGCCGCGCAGGTCAAGGACAAGGTCAGCGAGCACAGCGGCGCCGTGAAGGAGAAGCTGGGCGAGGTGGCCAGCGAGCTCAAGGACGAGCTGCGCGGGCCGGCCCAGCACGCCGCCGAGTCGGTGAGGTCCACCGCTCAGGACGCCGTGCACGCCGTGAAGGACGACGGCCGCTCGGCCGCCCAGGACGTCAAGGACCAGGCCCAGCAGGCCCGCCAGCAGGTCAGTTCCTGAGCCCACCGCAGTCGCCGACAGCTCGCGGTCCACTCCGGTGGCCGCGAGCTGTCGCACGTCCACCCCGACGCGCTCGCGGTGCGGACGTCTGCTCAGCGCACGCGTCGGGGTGGCCGGCGAGCGGCCCTGCGGATGCGGGAGTCGCCGTAGCGGGCTCCGCCGTGAAGGAGGCGCTGGGCGACCGCCAGCCAGCTGCAGAAGCCGCGTTCGAGCAGCCAGAGTGGGGCGGCCAGCGAGGTGCTCGGTGGAAAGACGATCCCGCCGTCGGCGCGGCGGCGGCCCACCTCGGCCACGGCGACGACAGCGGCCGCCGTGCCGAGCAGCAGCCGGGGTCGGCGGGACGCGACCGCCGCGGCCAGCGCGGGCAGGACCGCGAGCGCGGTCAGCAGGCGGGCCGGCTGGGCCAGATCGTCGTACGCCTGGCGGACCCGTTGGCCACGGAAGTGCGTCGCGTCCGGAGGCAGCCGGCGTACGTACAGCCAGGGTGGCGCGACCTCCACCCCGCCGTACGCGCGCACGGTGCGGATCAGCTCCAGGTTCTCGAAGAGCACGTCCGAGGCGTACCCGCCCATGGCGAGGAACGTGCTGCGGCGTACCGCGAGGGTGCCGGGGTAGTCGTTTCCGAGCGCCCGGTTGAGCAGCGTCCGCCCGGTGTCCCACCAGGCGTGCCAGGGCAGTGGGTCGAAGTAGTTCTGCGGCCGGACCAGGTCGACCCGGCCCAGCAGTCGGTGCACGGCACGCAGCCCGGCCTCGTCGTACCGGACGTCGTCGTCGGCGATGACCACGTGTTCGTGGTGTGCGGCGTCGAGGCCGGTGTGCACCCCTACCACCTTGCCGTTGAGCCCTCGCCCGGCGGGATCGGGCGGAAGGTGCCGGACCAGTCCCTGCCATGCCGCCGCGTGCCGGGCGAAGCGCTCCGGAGGCGACCCGTCGACGACGAGCACCTCGACGAGGCCGCTCAGCCAGCGCAGGTAGCCGGTCAGCTCGTCCAGACCGGTGTCGGTGCGCCAGCGCAGCGGCAGCACGTACGCCATCGGCAGGACTGGCGGCGGCAGGCCGGTGTTGTCGTGCCCGGCTCGCCGGGCGGTGCCACCGGTGGCCTTCGAGGGCATCGGTGCCTCCTGGGCAGGCGGTCCGCGGCCGGCGGGGCGGACCGCCCGCTGCGCGTGCCCGCCCTGCGGGCAACCAAACCAGGATGTCGCCTCGACTGGCCGACCGCAGGCAGCCCGCCTGCGGAACGGGGACGCCTCCGGGGATCGGTAACGGGGTCAGGCGCGGCGGATGTCGGTGAGGGTCAGGCCGCTGGGCGGCAGCGCGGGCATCCGCCGCAGGTCCAGGGTCAGGTCCTGTGGCGGAACCTCGTAGCGCATGCTCCCGGTCAGATTGGTGACCGCCCGCTTCATCAGGTCGATGGTGATCCACTCGCCGGCGCAGCGGTGCCCGGTGGTGTGGTCGCCGCCGCCCTGCGGGACCAGTTCGAAAGGGTCCACACGGCGGCCGGCGAACCGCTCGGGGCGGAACAGCTCCGGTTCGGGCCAGAGCGCCGGGTGGTGGTTGGTGCCGTAGAGGTCGAGCAGCACCCGCCGTCCGCGCGGAAAGTGGTGGCCCTCCCAGTCGAACGAGCGCCGGACCCGGGCGGCGGCCATCGGGAAGAACGGGTAGTAGCGACGTACCTCCTGGACGAACTGCCCGGTGGCCTCGTCGTCGCCGTGGACCCTCTCCCGCCAGCCGGGATGGTCGCGCAGGGCGAGCGCGGCGAAGACGATGTACCGGTCCACGGCGACGACCGGGCGCAGCAGGTTGAGCAGTTCGACGGCGGCGGTCCGACGGGGGAGCAGCTCCCCGCGCGCGTCGCGGTGTTCGGACACGATCTCCAGGGGGCTGCCGGCCGGCGCCGGGTGGATCCCGGTCCGGGCCCGTTCGACGAGGTCGCCGATCCAGCGCTCGGCGCGACGGCGGGCGAGCAGGCCCCTCCAGTGCCGTGGGCCGACGACCGCCGGGCCCTCGATCATGGCGTGCAGGTCGACGGCGCGGCGGTCGACCTGCGACGTGGCAAGCGGTACCCCGGCCCAGGCGCAGACGACCCGGGTCAGCAGGCGGCCCACCTCGTCGTAGAGCGGCACCGGCCCGGCCGCCTCCCAGGCGGGGAGCCGCGCTCGCCACTCGTCGTCGAAGAGCTGTCCGAGGCGCTGGACGGCCGCCGGCGTCATGATCGACATGATCATGGCCTTGCGGGCGGCGTGCTCAGATCCGTCCAGCCCCTGCACGCCACCGCGGCCGGTGAGCGTCCGCTGCACCCGCAGGGGCATGGCGCTGTCCCGCTGGAAACGCTCGTTGTCGTAGAAGAGCATCGCCGCCGGCCGGCCGCGCACGCAGATGGTCGGCGCGAGCAGGATCCGGGTCTGGAAGACGTCACTGCCGTACCTGTCGCACCGCTCACCGATGAACCGGTAGCCGGCGCGCAGCAGCGCGAGGGTGCTGTCCGGTGTGCGGTCGGCCGGCATGGTCGCCATCGGGCCTCCTCGGGTGCGGGTGGTGGCCGGCGTCGCCGTCGCGCGTCTACCCGTGTTGCCGCCGCTGAATCCCCGCGTCGACAGCGCGTCGGCTGGCCCCTCCCACGGGCGGCGGAACCTGGTTTGCTGACTGGTGGGGCCGCCGTGAGCCGGCAGCACCGGTCGGCCGGTGCGGCCGACGGCGGGCCGACGGTCACGACCACGGGGAGGGCGCATGCACGACAACAGGTCGCCGCACTGGCGGCAACGGCGGGCGGTCGGGGCAACTGGCGCGGGTCGTGCCCTGCGCTCGCTGATCGGCCCACCCGGTCGGCCGCTGAGGCCGCGCCGGTTCTTCACAGTGCACCTGGGCTTCACCGCGCCGGGCGCGGCCGACGCCCGCGAGCAGGCAGTGGCGTACGCGGAAGCGCTGACCCTGCTGCGCCCGGAGGTGGCCCTCGGCGCGGCGGCCCTGTCGCCGGCCGACGCCTGGCACCGGGCCGAGCGGCTGTTCTGCGGTGCCGTCGGCCCGGACGGGGAGCGTTGCGTCGATGTCGCCGAGCATCCCGGCTTCCACCACGCGCCGGGTCCCGGCGGTCTCGGCTGGGGCGACGGTGATGCCTGACCTGGCGTCGCGGGTGGCGGTCGTTCCCCGCCACCCGCGACCACCTGGCGATCAGTCCAGGTCGAACTCGCCGTCCTGCGCGCCGGCGACGAACGCGTCCCACTCGGCCTGCGTGAAGACGAGCACGGCGCCCTCCGGCTCGGCGGAGTTGCGCATTCCGATCAGATCGTCGACGAACGCGACCTCGACGGCGCTCTCCGAGGTGTCCCCCTCGGCCCGTTGCCAGACCGCCCGGGAGAGGTCGAAGTCGCCCTTGGGGTGCTGCGCCATGGTTCTTTCCTCCAGTGCCGGGGCCGTCTGGGGACCGCGTGCCGATCCCCATCGGGCAGGATAAGCGGATGCCGAGCCTGACCCGTGTAGAGGCGACCGCGCGTGGCGCGGCGATTACTGTCGAGTCCTATCAGGTGGACCTCGACCTGACCGGCGACGGGGACCTGTTCCGTTCCCGCGTCGAGATCCGGTTCCGGGCGGCCCCCGGCGCCGCCACCTTCGCCGAGGTCAAGCCCGCCAACCTCCTGGCGGTACGCCTCAACGACCGCGACATCGACCCCGCCACGTTCACCGACAACCGGCTGCCGTTGGCCGACCTCGCCTCGACGAACACCCTGGTCGTCGAGGCGGAGATGGCGTACTCCAACACCGGGGAGGGGATGCACCGCTTCGTCGACCCGGCCGACGGGGAGACCTACCTCTACGCGGTGACGTTCCTCGACAACGTGCAGCGCATCTTCGCCGCGTTCGACCAGCCCGACCTCAAGGCGTCGTTCACCCTCACGGTCACCGCGCCGCCGCGGTGGACGGTCTCCAGCAACGCCGAGGTGGCCGCCAATCCGGCCCCGGGGCGCTGGGAGTTCGCCCCGAGCGCGCCGTTGTCCACGTACTTCTTCTCGCTGATCGCCGGTCCGTACCACGTGCGGCGGGCCGAGCACGACGGCGTGCCGTTGGGCCTCTACTGTCGACTGTCGCTCGCCGAGCACCTCGACGCCGACGCCGAGGAGATCTTCACCATCACCCGGCAGTGCCTGGACCGGTTCCACCAGCTCTTCGCCGAGCGCTACCCCTTCGGCAAGTACGACCAGGCGTTCGTCCCCGAGTTCAACGCCGGCGCGATGGAAAATCCGGGCATCGTCACCTTCCGCGACGACTACGTGTTCCGCTCGGCGGTCACCGACACCCAGCGCGAGCTGCGGGCCACCACGATCGCCCACGAGATGGCCCACATGTGGTTCGGTGACCTGGTCACCATGCGCTGGTGGGACGACCTGTGGCTCAACGAGTCGTTCGCGGAGTACCTGGGCACCCGTGTCGTCGCCGAGGCGACAGGTTTCGACAAGTCGTGGACCACGTTCGTCATGCGCCGCAAGGCCTGGGGGTACGCGGCCGACCAGCGCCCCTCCACCCACCCGGTCGCACCCCAGGAGGTGGCCGACGCCGACGAGGGCCTGCTCAACTTCGACGGCATCTCGTACGCCAAGGGCGCCTCCGTGCTGCGGCAGCTCGTGGCGTGGCTTGGCGACGAGGCGTTCCTCGCCGGCCTGAACGCGCACTTCGCCGCGCACCGTTTCGGCAACGCCACCCTCGCCGACCTGCTGGCCAGCCTGGGTACGGCCAGCGGCCGGGACCTGTCCGGTTGGGCCGACCTGTGGCTGCGCCAGCCGCAGGTCAACACGCTGCGCGCCGAGGTCGCCGTGGACGCCGACGGCCGTTACACCGAGGTCGCCGTGGTGCAGACCGCGCCCGAGTCACATCCGGTGCTGCGTCCGCACCGGATCGGCGTGGGCCGGTACGCGGCGGACGGCACCGTGCGGCGTGCCGAGGTGGATCTCGACCCGGCCGTCGACGGCGGTCGGACCGTGCTCGGCGAGTTGACAGGCGAGCCGGCGGCCCAACTGCTGCTGCTCAACGACGGCGATCTCACCTTCGCCAAGGTGCGCCTCGACCCGGCGTCGGCGGACGCCGTCGCGCTGCTCCTGCCCGGCCTGGCGGCCCCGCTCACCCGGGCGGTGCTCTGGAGCGAGGCACTGGACGCGGTGACCGACGGGGAGCGGCCGGTCGGCGGCCTGGTCGACCTGATGGTCGCGGCACTGCCCGCCGAGACCGAGGTGATCATCGCGGAGGACGTGCTGACCCTCAGCCGATCCCTTGTGGATCGCTACCTCGACCCGCTGGCCCGGTCGGCGGCGCTGGCCCGGGTCGCCCTGGCCTGCCGGCAGCTTCTGGACGGCGCCAAGGCGGGGGAGTCCCTGCAGCTCGCCGCCGCGCGCGGCTGGATCGCCGCGACCACCGACACGGACCTGCTCGTCGGTTGGCTCGCCGGCCGGGACGTGCCAGCGGGGTTGAAGGTCGACGCCGAGCTGCGGTGGGCCGTGCTGCGCCGGCTCGTGGTGCTGGGCGCGGCCGGGGAGGCGGAGATCGCCGCCGAGGCGGCCGCCGACGTCAGCTCCACAGGCGCGGAACGGGCCGCCCGCTGTCGGGCCGCCCTGCCCGACCCGGCCGCGAAGCAGGCGGCCTGGGAGATCATCGTGCGCGACACCGAGCTGTCCAACCGGCTGCTGGAGGCAACGGCCGAGGGGTTCTGGCAGCCGGAGCAGACCGACCTGACCGCCGCGTACGTCGAGCGGTACTTCACCGAGATGCCGGCTGCCGCGCGTCGGCGTACGGCCTGGACTGCCGATCGGGTGGCGAAGCTGGCGTTTCCCCACTACGCCGTGGCGCAGCCGACCCGGGAGGCGGCCGCGGCGCTGCTGGCCCGCGACGACCTGACGCCGGGCCTGCGCCGGGTGGTCACCGACGCGGACGACGACCTGCGGCGCGCGCTCGTCGCCCGGACGGCGGTGGCCGCCGCGGCCGCCTGAGCCGAGGCGGGCGCGGGGTGGCGTGTCGGCCACCCCGCGCCAGGCGTTCACCGCAGCGCGGTCTCCGCCGTCACGGGGGCGTCGAAGTCGATGACGTAGCGCTGCTCGTGGGCGATGGTCCGCTCCGGGTCCATCGCGGTCCGCATGAGCAGCGGCATCAGCAGCGGCATCAGCGTTCGGGCGACCGGCCCCGGCGCCTTGGCGTGGTTGATCCGCGCCGCGCGGGCGGCGACCTTCTCGACCCGGTCCCGGCGCAGCCGCACGTACGCGTCGAACGCCGACGCCACGTCGGGCAGGTCCCGCAGGCAGCGGGCGAGCTGCACCCCACTCTCGATGGCGAGCGAGGCGCCCTGCCCGGAGCTGTTCGACGGCGCGTGCGCCGCGTCGCCGACAAGCACCATCCGCCCCCGGTGCCAGTGCGGCACGGGCGGCATGATCTGCAACGAGCCGGCGACCTGGAGTTCGTCGGCGGCGCTTGTGGCCATCAGCTCCCGGCCCGGGTCGTCGTCGCCGTAGCTGGTGCGCAGCGTCTCCAGCCACTGGTCCGCCGGCACCGCGCGAGCCTCGACGAGACTCAGCGGTCGCTGCTGCGGCAGGTTGGCGCCCCAGCGGGTGCCGCCGCCGGGCTCCGGCCAGTAGAGGTAGTAGCCACGTCGCCCGAACGCGAACGTCATGGTGCCCGCCTCGGCGTCCACCTCGTGGCGGGCAACCGCCTCGAAACTGAGCAGCCCGGTGAACCGGGGGCCGGGCGCGGCCGGGTCGATGAGGCCACGGACCGTGGACCGGATGCCGTCCGCGCCGACCAGGACATCGGCGGTGGCCGTGCTGCCGTCCTCGAACCGGGCGGTCACGCCGCTGTCGGTCTGCTCGACGGCCACCAGCCGCCGGCCGTACGCGAAGGCGACGCCCTCGGCGGCCGCCCGGTCGTGCAGCACGCGGTGCAGCTGGGCCCGGTGCACCACGCGCAGCGGCGGCACCCCGGCCAGCGTGGGCAGGTCGATGCGCCGACGTCCGACGGCCATGACGCTGCGGTCGATCGGGGTGGCGGTCGCCGTCACCGCCTCGTCGGCGCCGACCGCGCGCAGGGCCGCCACGCCGTTGGGCGCGAGCGCGAGGGTGCCGCCGATGCCGCCCACCCCACTCGCGGTGGCCGGGTAAGCCTCGTGAACGGTGGCGGTGATGCCGGCGCGGTGGAGCGCGAGCGCCGTCACCGGGCCGGCGATGCCGCCGCCGATGACGATCGCGGTTCGTACCGTGGTCATGCTCTCTCCCTGGGTGTCGGTGTGTGCGTGCGAAACCGACCTGGGAGGGAACCCGGTTATCCTCGTGCTTGCCGCTTCGGGCCGGGTGCCTGCTCAGGTGTCGGTTCGAGGTAGGGCTCCGGCGGGGTGTTGGCGCACCCCGCCGGAGCTGTCTGCTCAGTCGGTGGTGTCCGGGGCGCTGCTGGTCCTCTCCGCCAGCTCGATCAGCTCGGCAGGTATCTCGCCGGTCTCGTGGAAGGCCCGCCACATGTCGAGCCCCGGGTAACTTCCGGAGGTCAGCTCGGCGAGCAGGGCTCGCAGCCAGGTCGCCTCCGCGGCTCGCATGGCCAGGTCGTACTCCGCCTCCACCAGGAACAGCCGGGGGATGTCCCGCAGGTAGGCGTCGAGCGTCTCGCGGTCGAGGCGGAGCGCGTCCTCCAGCAGGGCCAGCCGCTGCCGCAGCAGGTCGGTGGCCTCGTCGGGGTGCAGCACGGCGAGGACGGACAGCCCGGCGCGGAAGCGGGGCTGCTCCGGCATCGGGGTGGCGACCAGCTCACGGGCCCAGTCGACAAGCTCCGCCCGCCCCACTTCGGTGATCCGGTAGACGGTGCGTTCCGGGCGCCGGGAATCACGGACGCTCTCCACCGCCTCGATCATGCGGTGTTTGTCCAGATTGCGAATCACCGTGTAGAAGGATCCCCACTTGAACTCCATGTCCTGGTCCTTGCCCCAGGCGCGCAGGGCTGTGGCGATCTCGTACGGGTGCATGGGCCGCTGGACCAGCGCGGACAGCACGGCCAGCGCCAGCAGATTGCCGACCTTGCGCCGCTTCGGCACGACACGCCCCCTTGCTCGTAGGCGATTACTCGTAGACGAGTATAAGCACATCGGCGCCCGCACCGCGACCTCCCCGCGCCGCTCTCCGCGCCGGGTCCGCGACCAGAGTGATCGACTCGCCGGTCCGCGACCGGAGTGATCGACTCGCCGGTCCGCGGCCGGGGTGATCGACTCGCCGGTCCGCGGCCGGGGTGATCGACTCGCCGGTCCGCGACCAGAGTGATCGACTCGCTTTTCCTGAAGCCGCGGTGTCCCGACGGGTGCGATGGGCCGATTTCCAGGAGGGCGAGTCGATCCTCGGCAGGAGGCCGAGACGATCAGCGCGAGGCGGCTTGACGTCGCCGTTGCCGGGCCGGAACGGTCGGCCCGGACGCCCGGCCTACGATCGCAGGGTGGAGGAAGATATCCGGCGGATCGGGATCATGGGCGGCACCTTCGACCCGGTCCACCACGGGCACCTCGTCGCGGCCAGCGAGGTGGCCGACCGCTTCGGCCTGGACGAGGTGGTCTTCGTCCCGACCGGGCAGCCCTGGCAGAAGGCTGACGAGCCGGTCAGCCCCGCCGAGGACCGGTACCTCATGACTGTCATCGCCACCGCCTCCAACCCGCGGTTCCAGGTCAGTCGGGTCGACATCGACCGCAGTGGTCCGACCTACACCGTCGACACCCTGCGCGACCTCCAGGCCGAGTACGGCCCCAAGGTGCAGCTGTTCTTCATCACCGGCGCGGACGCGCTGCAACGGATCCTGTCCTGGAAGGACCTGGACGAGATCTTCGAGCTGGCCCACTTCATCGGGGTGACCCGACCCGGCTTTCCGCTTACCGACGAGCACCTTCCGGCGGACACGGTAAGCCTGATCCAGGTGCCCGCGATGTCCATCTCGTCGACCGACTGCCGGGCGCGGGTGGCCCGGGGCGAGCCGGTGTGGTACTTGGTGCCCGACGGTGTGGTGCAGTACATCGCCAAGCGACGCCTCTATCAGCTCTGATCCCGTCCGATATGCACCGTTTCATGCGCCTAACCGACCAGAACTGACGGGTCGGCACCTCGCCGGGTGTGAGACGCTTGGAGGATCGCACGGTTGATCGAAGGAGAACGGTGACAGTTTCCGAACGCGCTCACGAGCTGGCTATCGCTGCCGCCCAGGCCGCCGCCGACAAGAAGGCGCAGGACATCTCGATCATCGACGTCGGCGACCAGCTCGCCATCACCGACGCGTTCCTGCTCGCCGCCGCCCCCAACGAGCGTCAGGTGCTCGCCATCGTCGACGCCATCGAGGAGCGCCTGCTGGAGCTTCCGGAGAAGGCCAAGCCGATCCGGCGCGAGGGTGAGCGTGGCGGCCGCTGGGTGCTGCTCGACTACGTCGACATCGTGGTGCACGTCCAGCACACCGAGGAGCGCGAGTTCTACGGGCTCGACCGGCTCTGGAAGGACTGCCCCACCATCCCGTTCGTCGACCGCGACCTGGTCGAGGCCGACGCCGGCGGGACCGCCGCAGCCGAATGACCCGGCTGATCGTCTGGCGGCACGGCAACACCGACTGGAACGCCGCCAACCGCGTCCAGGGGCACTCCGACGTACCCCTCAACGAGCTTGGCCGCGACCAGGCCCGCGCCGCCGCCCCGCTGCTCGCCTCGTTGCGTCCCGACGCGATCGTGTCCAGCGACCTGAGCCGCGCCACGGAGACCGCGGCGGCGTTGGCCGCGCTGACCGGGCTGCCGGTCCGCACCGACGCCCGGCTGCGCGAACGGCACTTCGGCCAGTGGCAGGGCCTGCACCTCACCGAGGTCGCCGAGCGCTTCGGAGACGAGTACGCCCGCTGGCGGGCCGGCGACCCCGACCCGGGCGCCGATCTGGAACCGCTGCACGACCTGGGCGAACGAGTCGCCGCAGCCCTGCGGGAAGCGGCCGACGCGGCCCCCGACGGCACGGTGGTCATCGCCACCCACGGCGGCAGCTCCCGCCAGGGCGTCGGCCACCTGCTCGGCTGGCCTCCCGACGTGCTGCGCACCATCGGCTCGCTTGCCAACTGCCACTGGACCGAGCTGCGGCACGCACCCGGCGCGCCGGCAGTCGGCCGTCCCCAGGACGCCAGGGGTTGGCAGCTGCGGGGGCACAACGTCGGCCTGGTCACCGCGCCGGCCGTCGTCGAAGCGGTCTGAGCGCCGTTCCCGCCCGAAGCCGGGGCGCTCACGCCTCGGCGTATCCCGTCGTGATCGGCTAGCGTGCCGGGCATGCCCGTCGCGGTCGTCACCGACTCCACCGCCTACCTCCCACCCGAGCTGGTGCGGCGGCACCGGCTGACAGTCGTCCCGCTTACCGTCGTGCTCAACGGCGCGGAGGGTCTGGAGGGGGTGGAGACCCAGCCCGCCGACGCCACCCGGGCGCTGCGCGAGCGGCGGGTCTCGGCCAGCACCTCCCGCCCGGCGCCCGAGCAGTTCACCCGGACGTACCGCCGCCTCCTCGACGACGGCGCCGACGGCGTCGTCTCGGTGCACCTGTCCGCAGGCCTGTCCGGCACCGTCGAGGCGGCCCGGCTGGCCGCAGCCGACTTCGACGGCCGCGTCGAGGTCGTCGACAGCCGCTCCGCAGGCATGGGACTCGGCTTCCCGGCCATCGCGGCCGCCAGGGCCGCCGAGGCCGGGGCGAACCTCGCCGGTGTACGCGACGCGGCGCTCGCCTCCGTCGCCCGGACCACCGTCTGGTTCTACGTCGACACGTTGGAGTTCCTCCGCCGGGGCGGCCGGATCAACGCGGCCGAGGCGCTGCTCGGCACCGCCCTGTCGGTCAAGCCGATCATGCACATGCCGGACGGGGCGATCGTGCTGCGCGAGAAGGTCCGTACCGCCAGCCGGGGAGTGGCACGTCTCGTCGACCTGGCCGTCGAGTCGGCCGGCGACGACGACGTGGACCTCGGCGTGCACCACCTGGCCGCGCCGCAACGCGCCGACGCGCTGCTCGCCGCGCTCACCGGGCGGCTCGGGGCACGGCTGCACGACACGTACGTCTCCGAGGCCGGCGCGGTCGTCGCCGCGCACGCCGGCCCGGGCCTGGCGTGTGTGGTCGTCCACCGGCGGTCGGAGGGCTGAGCCGGTGGCCACCGCGTGTGTGGTGACAGGTGGCGGCCGTGGCGTCGGCCGGGCCGTGGTGCAACGGTTGGTGACGACAGGCGTCACAGTCGTCGTGGTGGAGCGCGACACCGAGGCGGTGGACTGGCTGGCCAGGCACCCGGCCGCCGACCGCCTGCTGTCGGTGGTCGGCGACGCCGGCGACGAGCGGGTTGCCGAGCGCGCCGCCGAGGTGGCGGAGCGCGCCGCCCGTCTCACCGGTTGGGTGAACAACGCCGCAGTCTTCCGGGACGCGGCGCTGCACTCGGCATCGGCCGACACCGTCCTGGACCTGATCGGGCTGAACCTGCGTCCGGCCGTGGTGGGCGCGGCGGTGGCGGTCCGCCGGTTCCTGGCCGCCGGCACGGGCGGGGCCATCGTGAACGTCTCGTCGCACCAGGCCCGCCGGCCGGTGTCGGGCGCCCTGCCGTACGCCACGGCGAAGGCAGCCGTGGAGGGGCTGACCCGGGCGCTTGCCGTCGAGTACGGGCGGCACGGCATCCGCGCCAACGCCGTCGCGCTCGGCTCGATCGCCACCGAGCGGCACGCCGAGTTCCTCGCCGCTCAGGAGCCGTCGCAGGCCGAATGGATAGACGCCGAGCTGACCCGGCTACACCCGGTGGGCCGGATCGGGCGTGCCGAGGAGGTGGCGGAGGCTGTCGCGTACCTGCTGTCGCCGGCGGCGAGCTTCGTCAACGGGGTGACGCTGCCTGTCGACGGCGGACGAGCGGTGCTCGGCCTCGACCCGGAGGCCCGCTGATCCGCTGATCCGGCGCGGGCGTGCCGCCTCCGCGTCGTGGTGCTGACGCCGAGGCGGCACGCCGGTTGCCTGATCAGCTACGCAGGGCCCACTGCTGGTTCTGCTGCCCGTTGCAGGCCCAGAGGATGATCTTCGTGCCGTTCGCGGTGCCGGCGCCGTTGGCGTCGAGGCAGAGCCCCGACTGGACGCCGCTGATGGAGCCGTTGGAGTTGAGGTTCCACTGCTGGTTGGCCTGACCGTTGCAGTCCCAGATGATCACCTGGGTGCCGTTTGTGGTGCCCTGGCCGTTGGCGTCGAGGCACTTGTTGCCGTACACCTGGATCTGCTTTCCGCTGGTGTAGGTCCAGCGTTGGGCGGCGCTGTTGCTGATGCAGTCCCAGAGCTGCACCTGGGTGCCGTTGGTGGTCGTGCCGTTGGGGACGTCCACGCAGCGGCCGGACTGGGCGCCCACGACCTGGGCGTTCTGCTGCGGGTTCGCACCGCCGGCGGGGGTGTAGGCGGCAGCGGCGATGTTGGCCTGGACGGCGTCGTCGGTGGCGGCCGACGGGTAGCCGGACGTCAACACACCCTCGAAGAAGGTGCCCCGGCCGGTGATGCTGTTGTCGCCACCGATACCGAGCAGGATCGCCCCCTCCTTCTTCATGGGGTTGTAGCCGTTGGGGCGTCGACCGTCGAAGTAGGTGGTCAGGCCGCCCGACTGCGCGTTCCCACCCCGGATCGCCCAGTGGTTCGGCTCGCCCTTGACCATGGCGGTCACGAAGCGGTGGTTGATGGGCGCGATGTTGTTGTAGCCGGCGTTCACCCCGGAGAAGAGCCCCCACTCGAGGTCGGCCATGATCCAGGGGCCGGCGCCGGCGCCGTAGCCCCACTGCTTGTTCGCGCCGAAGTAGACGGTCTCCATGATGGCGCGTTCGTCCGCCTGGACGTTTGTCTGCGCGTTGCCGTAGTCGAAGCAGCACCACTGGTTGTAGTGCGTGCCGTCGACGACGGCGTAGATGCCCTCGGGCTGGTCGCCGGTCGCGACGCCGTTGGTGTTGTTGTTGCGGTAGCCGGTGCCGGGGGCGATGTAGACGCCGTACGCCTTCTGGCCGCCGATGGTGACAGGTGCCGCCTTCGCGTCGGCGAGGTTGTCGTACCCGCCTGCGGCGGGGCCGCTGAAGCCGCCCGGAGGCGCCTGGGTGAGACGGTTGTTGCGGCCGGACTGGTCGTAGATGATCGTGATCACGCAGTTCGTGTTGGCGCAGAACGTGTCCTGCGTGGCGGCGTTGGCGACGCCGCCGGCAGCGAGCACGCCGACGTCGCGGGTGGTGTTGTCCGACGAGCGGCGGACCTGGTAGAGCGGGCCGTTGTACGCGCCGTACAGGGCTCGGGTGGTGCTGTGCGCGGCCACGCACGGCGTGCCGCCGGAGGCGTAGATGTCACACGGGCCGGTGCCGGCGGCCCGGGCGACGCCTGGCGACTCCGAGACCACGTAGGCGCCGGCGCCGGCGGCGAGGACCAGCAGGGTCCCCGCGGCGGCCAGCAGACGGCTCAACCTTGTCTTCACGTCCATGGATTCCTCTTCACTTGGTGGTGGGTGGTGGGTGGTGGGTGGTGGGGATGGATGGCGGCCAGGGAGCCGACGGACGTCGACGGAGGGGGTGTCCGTCGTGCGGGCGCGCCTCGGTGGGACGGCACGGGTCCGCGGTGCGGGACGTGCCGCGTGCCCGTTTCCGGTGGGTGGGCGCGGCACGGGATCGATCCGCTGGGCGCTGGTGCACCGTGACGTCACACGTCACACCTCTAACATTAATGGCTGTCCATGCGCCCGCGCTACCTCCCGTGCCCGACCCCGGTGCGCCGCGACTGTCGTTGCCCGAGCGGGCCGGTAGCAGATCAGGACATGATCAGGGCGTTGTCCACAGTGGCGCCGGCTGTCCACAGGTCGAGGCCGCAGCGCCCCGGCGTACCGCCCATCGTCCTAGCGTCGCGGTGTGTCGCAGGACGAGGAGACAGAGGTACGCCAGCGTCTGCGCCGGTTGACGGCCCCGACGGGTGGCGGCGTGCCGCTCGCGGGGGTGCCCCCGTTCGGTGCGCCGCCACCCCGGGCCGGTGCGCCGTCACCCCGGGCCGGTGCGCCGTCGATCAACCTGGCGGCGGACGTGCCCCCCGATGCCGACGGCGGTGCGGCACGGCTGCCCGGCCCCGGGGCGTTCGATCCGGGGCGGCGCGGCGTGCGGGCGCTGGCGGTCGTCGCCCTCGTGGTGGTGCTGGCCGCAGCGGGTTGGGCCTGGCGGTCGCGGCCGCACGCGGAACCGGTCGCCCCGTCGACAGGCGAGGCGGCCCCGGCCGTTGCGGCGGAGCAGGGGAGCGCGTCGGCGGCCGGCGAGCTGGTGGTGGCGGTCGCGGGCAAGGTCCGCAGGCCCGGGTTGGTGCGCCTGCCGGCCGGAGCGCGGCTCGGCGACGCCGTGCAGGCGGCCGGCGGTCCGCTGCCCGGGGTCGACGTGGCGCTGCTCAACCCCGCCCGCAAGGTCACCGACGGCGAGTTGATCGTGGTCGGAGTGACGCCACCATCCGCGCCGGGGGGTGGGGCCGATCCGGCGGCCGCCGGATCGCCGGCGGTCGGCGGCGCGCTGAACCTCAACACCGCGACGCTGGCGCAGCTCGACGCGCTGCCCGGGGTGGGGCCGGTGCTCGCCCAGCGGATCCTCGCCTACCGCGATCAGCACGGCGGGTTCAAGGGTGTCGGTGACCTGCGCCAGGTCGACGGGATCGGTGACGCGCGTTACGAGCAGCTCAAGGATCTGGTGACGGTGTGAGCGGCGGTCACCCGACGCCGTCGGGCCGCCCGGCCGTAGCCCCACCTCGGACTCCGCCGCCGGATCTTCGGCTCGCCGGGCTGGCCGTGGCCGCCTGGCTCACCGCGCTCACCGGCCTGCACGTCGGCGTCCGCCCGCTCGTGCTGGCGGGCGGGACGGCGGCCGTGCTGTCGGCGCTGAGCGCCCTGCACCTGCTCGGCCGGCTCGGTCACCCTCGGGCGCTCGCCCGCCGGCACGGCTGGATCGCCGTCGTGGTCGGCCTCGGCGTGCTCTGTGGCGCGGCGGCGGCAGTCGGCCGCCTGGCTGTCCGGGACGCGCCGCCGATCCGCGACCTGGCCGAGCAGCGCGCTCCGGTCACCGCCGAGCTGGTCGTCCACGATGATCCACGCCCGATCCGATCCGCCGGCCGTCCCGGCATGCTGCTGGTGTCGACTGAGCTGATTCGGCTGACCGGTCCGAACGGTCAGCGGATTCGCGCGTCGGCGCGGCTGCTGGTCCTGGCCACCGACCCGGGCTGGCGAGGTCTGCTGCCCGGGCAGCACGTGACCGCCGAGGGTCGCCTCGGCGTTCCGCGCGGCGGCGATCTCACCGCCGCGGTGCTCGGCGCCACCGGTCCCCCCGAACGGCACGGTGCGGCGTCCTGGGCGCAGCGCGCCGCCGGCACGCTGCGTGCCGGCCTGCAACGGGCCTGTGCGCCCCTCCCCGACGATCCAGGTGGCCTGCTGCCGGGGCTGGTGGTGGGGGACACCAGCCGCCTGCCGCCCGCCGTCGAGGAGGACTTCCGGGCGACCGGCATGACACACCTCAACGCCGTGTCGGGCAGCAACGTGGCGATCGTGTTGGGCGCGGTGCTGTTGCTGGCCCGCTGGGCACGCGCCGGCCCGTGGCTCGCCGGCCTGCTCTGCGGGGTGGCGCTTGTGGGGTTCGTCATCCTGGTCCGCCCGTCGCCGAGCGTCGTCCGGGCCGCCACGATGGGGGCGATCGGGCTCGTCGCGCTGGCCGCCGGTCGACCCCGGGCCGCGCTGCCCGCACTGGCCGCCGCCGTCACGGTGCTGGTACTGCTCGACCCCGAGTTGGCCGGCGACGCCGGGTTCGCGCTGTCCGTGCTGGCCACCGGGGGTCTGCTGCTGCTCGCGCCGCGCTGGCGCGACGGGCTGCGCCGCCGGGGTGTCCCAGCCGGGCTGGCCGAGGCGTTGGCGGTGCCGGCGGCCGCCCAGGTGGCCTGCGGGCCGGTCGTCGCCGGGATCTCCGGCACGGTCAGCCTGGTCGCCGTGCCGGCCAACCTGCTGGCGGTGCCGGCGATCGCCCCGGCGACGGTGCTGGGCGTGACGGCTGCCGTGCTGTCACCGATCTGGCCGGGCGGCGCCGGGTTCGTCGCGTGGCTGGCCAGCTGGCCGGCCTGGTGGCTGGTCGTCCTCGCCCGTCACGGCGCCCGTCTCCCGGCCGGCACCCTGCCGTGGCCGGGCGGCGCGTGGGGCGCCCTGTTGCTTGCCGCACTGACCGTGGCGCTGCTGGTCGCCGCGCGTCGACAGCTGGTGCGCCGGCTGGTGGCGGTCGTCGCCGTCGCCGCGCTGCTCGGCACGCTACCGGTCCGGCTGCTGGCCACCGGCTGGCCGCCGCCCGGTTGGGTGGTGGTGGCCTGTGCGGTGGGGCAGGGCGACGCTCTGGTGCTGCCCGTCGCCCCCGGCCGGGCGGTGGTGGTCGACGCCGGCCCGGACCCGGGCGCGGTGGACGGGTGCCTGCGGCGGCTCGGCATCCGGGAGGTGCCGCTGCTGGTGGTCAGCCACTTCCACGTCGACCACGTGGGCGGGGTGGCCGGGGTGTTCCGGGGCCGGCGGGTGACCGCCGTGCTGACCCCGCCATCGACGGATCCGGCGAGCGGCCGGGACGCGGTCCGCGCGGCGGCGATGAGCGGGCGGGCCACGTTGCTCGGCACCACCGCCGGGGCGCTGCATCGGGTCGGCGGCGTCGACCTGCTCGTGCTCGGTCCGCCGTATCCGCTGGCGGGCACCAGATCCGACCCGAACAACAATTCGTTGCTGCTGCGCGCCACGGTCGCCGGCGTGCGGATCCTGCTGCCCGGCGACGCCGAGACCGAGGAGCAGCACGCTGTGCTGGCCCGGGTGGCGCCGGGACAGCTGAGGGCGGACGTGCTGAAGGTCGCCCACCACGGCTCGGCGTATCAGGACGACGGCTTCCTCGCCGCCGTACGACCGGCGGTGGCTTTGGTGCCGGTCGGCGCGGGCAACACCTACGGGCACCCGAACCCGGCGCTTCTGACCCGGCTGAGCAGGGGCGGCGCCCGGGTCCTGCGGACCGACACCGACGGTGACCTGGCCGCGATCCGGACCGGCGACGGCCTCGCGGTGGCCCGCCGAGGGGTGCGACCCGGACGACCACCGTGAGAGTCGACCGTGGGGTAGGCCCGCGCTGCCGTGGAAATTGCAGCGCAATTGAGGAAATGGTGACCGTCTTGCGGATTAGATGGCGAACCGAGGTAAATGTCTGGATTTGCGCTTAGTGCGGGCTGCACCGACCGGGCGGCGAATGACCAGGCCCGTACCCGCCATTGGCCGTGCGAATATGGGCGGCGTGACCCCCGCCAGCCTCGCCCCCATTCTGCTCGTCCTCGGCGACGAGGAGTTGCTCGCCACGCGCGCCGTGACCGAAGCTGTCGAGCGGGTCCGCAGCGTCGAGGCCGAGGCGGACGTCCGCGAGTACCAGGCAGGCGCGCTCACCGTCGGTGAGATCGCCGAGATGCTCAGCCCATCGCTGTTCGGCGGGCGACGGCTGCTCATCCTGCGCTCCGGCCAGGACGCCCGGAAGGACCTGGTCGCCGCGCTGCTGGCGTACGCGAAGAACCCCGACCCGGACGTCCAACTGCTGGTGCTGCACCTGGGCGGCGCCAAGGGCAAGGCGTTCGCCGACGGGCTACGGTCGGCAGGCGCGACGGTGATCCCGGCGGCGAAGCTCAAGGGGCACCGCGACCGGGTCGCCTTCGTCCGCGACGAGATCCGCCGGGCCGGCGGAAAGTGCACAGACGACGCCGCCGAGGCGCTGATCGCGGCCGTCGGCAACGACCTGCGCGAGCTGGCCGCCGCCTGCTCCCAGCTCATCGCCGACACCGACGGGCGGATCAGCGCCGAGACGGTGGCCCGCTACTACCGGGGCCGGGTCGAGGTGACCGGCTTCACGGTGGCGGACGCCACAATGGTCGGCGACGTGCCGGCCGCCCTGGAGGCGCTGCGCTGGGCACTGCACGTCGGTGTCGACCCGGTGCCCATCGCCGATGCCCTGGCCGACGGCGTGCGTACGGTCGCCCGGGTGGCGTCGGCCGGGCGGGGTAACCCGTACCAGCTCGCCAGCAGTCTCGGGATGCCGGCCTGGAAGATCGAGCGGGCGCAGCGACAGGGGCGCGGCTGGACGCCGGAGGGGCTGGTCCGGGCCATGCAGGTCGCCGCCGAGTGCAACGCGGCCGTCAAGGGTGGCTCGGACGACCGGGCGTACGCCCTGGAACGCGCGGTCTTCTCTGTGGTGGCCGCCCGGCAGGGCAGCGGCCGGTGACGGGGTCCAACCGTGCGGCGTGGGCCACCATGCCCGTCGACGAGGAGCGGTACCGGCCGCTCTACGCCCGGCTCCTCGGCCTGCGGTTCGTCAACCCCGGCGGTGTGCTCTGCTTCCTCTTCTTCGAGGGCACCATCGCCCTGGCGGTGCTGCTCGCCCTCGCGGAGCTGGTGACCTGGTGGGCGGTGCTGGTGCTGCCCGTCGTGGTGGCGGCGATGGTCAAGCTCAACGACATGGTGGCCGCCGTGGTGGTCCGCTCCGCCGCGCTCGTGCCCGAGCAGGAGCGCGACCGTTTCCGCAGGCAGATGGAGCCGGTGGTCGGCCGGGCCCGGGTCGAGTGGGTCTCGAACGGCGTGACCGGAGTGGTGGTCACGGCGGACCCGGTGCGACCCACCCGCCGTACCGACCCGTCGGACTGACCGCCGCCGAGCGCGCTGCCAACCCCGGCACCGAGCCCGGTGCCTGCGACTTCGCCTGCTTCGCCGGCAGCGTGGGCGTGTCGGTCAGCCTGCTTCGCCGGCAGCGTGGGCGTGTCGGTCAGCCTGCTTCGCCGGCAGCGTGGGCGCGTCGGTCAGCCTGCTTCGCCGGCAGCGTGGGCGCGTCGGTCAGCCTGCTTCGCCGGCAGCGCGGACGCGTCGTTGAGCCCGCCGAGGCCAGCACGTCGACCGATCCGTGGGCACACGGAAGCCCCGGACCGATGGTCCGGGGCTTTCCGAATCAGTCTGACGGCGAGTCGTCAGGCGGAGAGAGCCACCACGCGCTTCGCGATCGCGGACTTGCGGTTCGCGGCCTGGTTGGAGTGGATCACGCCCTTGCTGACGGCCTTGTCCAGCTTGCGAGAGGCGTCCAGCATGAGGGCGGTGGCCTTCTCGACGTCACCGGCCTCGGCAGCCTCGTTGAACTTCCGGACGGCGGTCTTCAGCGACGACTTGACCGACTTGTTACGCAGCCGGGCCTTCTCGTTCTGCCGGTTGCGCTTGATCTGGGACTTGATGTTCGCCACGCGACAGCCTCGTCTTGATAGCTCGGGTTGGTCAGCTTCTGTGCGCCGGATGACGAACATGCGTCACCGCTGCGCGAAGAGCCAGGTTACCAGGTCGCCCGGGACGAGCCAAAACGGCTCGGCCGGATACGGCGTCCGCTCGGGTCGCAGGCGTCAACCGTGCGCCTCGGCTTCCTGGAAATCGGGGTGTCCGCCCGCAGCTGACAGCCCGGTTTACAGGAACCCGAGTCGATCACGGGCTGCCGTGCCGTCGAGGCTGCCGCCGTCGAGGCCGCCGCGCCGTCGAGGCCGCCGCGCCGCCGAGGCCGCCGTGGCCGCTGTCACCGCCAGCCCTGCCGGCGGGCGAGCCAGTCGAGGGCCTGTTCGCCGCTCCACCGCTGGTGCGCCACCCGGTGCGGAGAGGCAGTCACGGGTGTCGCGTCCGCTCCGGTGAGGTAGTAGCCGGCCAACGCCGCCAGGGTGGCGTCCAGCGCGTCCGGGGGAGCGCCCGACGCCGCCGGGTGCCCCGCGAAGAGTCGGTCGGCGTCCAGCCCACTCGCGTATGCGGTGAGCAGCAGGCCGGCCAGGTCGAACCAGGCCGGCCCGGAGCAGGCCCAGGTCCAGTCGCAGAACCAGGCCCGACGGTCACCGTCGATGAGCACGTTGTCCACCCGCAGGTCGCCGTGGATCATGCTGGTCGCGCCGTCCGCGTAGCGGGGGAGGCGGGACTCCAGCGCCACCAGCTCGGGCAGTCGGCCACGGGCCGCGGCGGGCAGCGTCGGGAGCGGTTCCCGGCCGGCGGCGACCTCCTCCCACCACAGGATGTCCGAGCGGGCCAGCTCGGCGAGCTGTGGCAGGCCGAGCGCGGTCAGCCCGGCCGGCGGGGTGGCCAGGGCGGCGGCGACCTCGGCGTACGCGGCGAGCGTGGCGTCCAGCTCGGCGGGCGTCCAGGGCAGGCGTGGGGTGTGGCCGTCGACCGCGTCGGTGCAGAGCGCGAACCAGCCGGAGTCGTCTAGCGTCCACCGCAGGCGGGGCGCCGGCAGGCCGGCCGGCAGCCGGTCGAGGATCGCGGCCTCCCGCGCGTACCCCTGCACGAGGCGCGGTTGCCCGACGACGGGTGCCGCCTTGACGAAGGCCCGGCCGCCGTCGGCGGTGTCGAGCACGGCGGCGAAGCCCCGGGTGAAGCCGGCGGCGGCGACCCGGGCGGCGACCACCGGCGCGCCCAGGCGGCCGGCGATCGCGGCCCGCAGCGCCGCCGGCAGGGCCGGCCACGACGGGCGCAGGGCACCCGCGTGGTACGGCACCGGGGGCAGCGGCGGGGAGGACACCCCACCATGCTGCCCCGGGGTACGTGCGCGGCGCGCGGCGACACTGCCAGACTGCCAAGCCATGAGGACCGAGGACTTCTGGCAGCTGATCGACAAGGCCCGCGCCGGGGGCGGGGGAGAGCCGGGGCCGGTCGCCGCGCGGGCCGTCTCCCTGCTCGCCGAGCGCGACCCGGAGGACATCGTCGGGTACGCCCACCACCAGCGCAGGGTGCTGGCGGCCTCGCACAAGGCGGACCTGTGGGGCGCGGCGTACCTGATCAACGGCGGCGCCTCGGCGGACGGCTTCGAGCACTTCCGGGGCTGGCTGATGACCCAGGGGCGGGCGGTCTTCGCCGGCGCGGTCACCGACCCCGACTCGCTGGCCGAGCTGCCCCAGGTGCGGGCCGCGTCGCTCAGCGGGGAGGAGTTCTCCGCCGAGCGGATGCTCTCGGTGCCGTGGGACGCGTACCGCAAGGCCACCGCGTCGGAGTTGCCGGAGGACCGCGAGCCGGTGCGGACGCCCGATCTGAACGATTTCTGGGACTTCGACGACGAGGAGGAGGCCCGGCGTCGCCTGCCCCGGCTGGCCGCGCTGTTCGTCGAGCCGCCCATTGAGTGAGAGGTTCTCGGGGCCGATCCGTCGCCCGCGCAGCGGGCGTACCCCGGCGGCGTGGGAACATGGAGGGGGTCGGCGGCGCGCCGGCCTGTTCACGTCAGCCGACCAGAACGGACCGCTGTGCCACCGAAGCTCGATCCCGGCGCGAACGCCCCTGGTGCCACCGACCCCGGTCGCATCCGGAACTTCGGCATCATCGCCCACATCGACCACGGGAAGTCGACCCTGGCCGACCGGATGTTGCAGCTCACCGGCGTGGTCGACCCCCGGCAGATGCGCGCGCAGTACCTGGACCGGATGGACATCGAGCGCGAGCGCGGCATCACCATCAAGAGCCAGGCCGTCCGGATGCCGTGGACCATCCGCGAGGGCGAGCGGGCCGGTGAGCACGCGGTGCTCAACATGATCGACACCCCGGGGCACGTCGACTTCACCTACGAGGTGTCCCGGTCGCTGGCCGCCTGCGAGGGCGCCGTGCTGCTTGTCGACGCCGCGCAGGGCATCGAGGCGCAGACCCTTGCCAACCTCTACCTGGCCCTCGAGAACGACCTGCGCATCATCCCGGTGCTCAACAAGATCGACCTGCCGGCCGCCCAGCCGGAGAAGTACGCCGAGGAGCTGGCGCACCTCATCGGCGGCGACCCCGCCGACTGCATCCGGGTCTCCGGCAAGACCGGCGAGGGCGTATCGCACCTGCTCGACGAGATCGTCCGCCAGTTCATCCCGCCGGTCGGCGACGCCGAGGCGCCCGCCCGGGCGATGATCTTCGATTCGGTGTACGACGTCTACCGTGGCGTCGTCACGTACGTCCGGGTCATCGACGGCCGGATCAGCGCCCGCGACCGGATCAAGATGATGTCCACCGGCGCGGTGCACGAGTTGCTGGAGATCGGCGTCATCTCACCGGAGATGGTGAAGGCCGAGGCGCTGGGTGTCGGCGAGGTCGGTTACCTGATCACCGGCGTCAAGGACGTCCGGCAGTCCCGGGTGGGTGACACGGTCACCATCAACTCCCGGCCGGCGGCCGAGGCGCTCGGCGGCTACAAGGACCCGAAGCCGATGGTCTACTCCGGTCTCTATCCGATCGACGGGTCCGACTACCCGAACCTGCGGGAGGCCCTGGACAAGCTCAAGCTCAACGACGCCGCACTCGACTACGAGCCGGAGACCTCCGGCGCGCTCGGGTTCGGCTTCCGTTGCGGCTTCCTCGGCCTCCTCCACCTGGAGATCATCCGGGAGCGGCTGGAGCGCGAGTACAACCTCGACCTGATCTCCACCGCGCCCAACGTGGTGTACCGGGCGATCACCGACGACGGCGCCGAGATCGTCGTCACCAACCCCAGCGAGTACCCCAACGGCAAGATCGCCGAGGTGTACGAGCCGGTGGTGCGGGCCACCGTCCTGACGCCGAACGACTACGTGGGCGCGGTGATGGAGCTCTGCCAGGGCCGGCGCGGCAGCCTGCTCGGCATGGACTATCTCTCGGCCGACCGGGTGGAGCTGCGCTACACGCTGCCCCTCGCCGAGATCATCTACGACTTCTTCGACCAGTTGAAGAGCCGTACCAAGGGCTACGCCTCGCTCGACTACGAGCCCTCCGGCGAGCAGGCGTCCGAGTTGGTGAAGGTGGACATCCTGCTGCACGGCGAGCCGGTGGACGCGTTCAGCGCCATCGTGCACAAGGACAAGGCGTACAACTACGGCGTCACGATCGCCGCCAAGCTGCGTACCCTCATCCCGCGCCAACAGTTCGAGGTGCCGATCCAGGCGGCCATCGGCAGTCGGGTCATCGCCCGGGAGACCATCCGCGCGATCCGCAAGGACGTGCTTGCCAAGTGCTACGGCGGCGACATCAGCCGTAAGCGCAAGCTGCTGGAGAAGCAGAAGGAAGGCAAGAAGCGGATGAAGATGGTCGGCCGAGTCGAGGTGCCGCAGGAGGCCTTCATCGCCGCCCTGTCCTCCGACTCCGCCGACAGCAAAACCCCCAAAAAGTAACCCCCCTCCCCGGGTCCCGCCTGGGCCGGCCTCCCCCGCGCGGTGATCAAGAGCTTTGCGTCAGCCGGGACCCGGATCCTGACGCGAACCTCTTGATCACCGGCGCCGGGCGCGCGCGAGAGCCCGGCCGGGGAAATTTTTTGGGGCGTGGCGTCAGGTCGTCGCCCTGGGCAACATGATGCCTGACCTGTGTGGACGTATTTCCCCTCCAATCGACGCAGCCGTCCGGCATCGACGCCGACAACTTCCGCACGGTTGAGTCGGTTTGGATTTTTGGTGGGTCGGGAACTTAGTCGCCACGACAGGAAGCACACATTGTGTGTCAGACATTCTTAGAAGGAGGGCGACCGTGGAGCTCACCGTGTGGGGCATCATCACTGCCATCGTTGTTGGTCTCATCGTCGGGGCGCTCGGCCGCCTGGTTGTCCCGGGTCGGCAGAACATGCCGATGTGGCTGCACCTGCTGATCGGCGTCGGCGCGGCTCTGCTGGGGACGGTGCTGGCGCGGGCGATGGGTATCGCGACCGAGACGTCGGGTATCGACTGGACGGAGCTGCTGGTGCAGGTCGTGGTGGCCGCGATCGCGGTCGCGCTGGTGGCCGGTGTGGGTGGCCGCCGCCGCGTCACCCGATGACACAAGCACACCCGTAACACCGAACCACTTCCGAGGGGCGCCCGGCCGACAGGCCGGGCGCCCCTCGGCGTTCGTCGGCCGGCTCGACGGTCCGGTCAGCCGGGGCCGAATCGGCGCGGCGTCGCCTTGATCCACTCCACATCGGCGATGTGGGCCTCTCCCGCCGCCGCGATACCCCAATCTCGGCGAGCTGGTGTCGATCATTCCCGGGCGGCGGGCCGGCGGGCGGCGGGCTGGTGCCGCGCGCGCCCGCAGTGCGCTGGGTGCGCCTGCGCCGGGCCGGCCGGGGTTGGCCCGGTGGAAGCTGCCCATGTTGGCCAAGTCGTGATCGTCTCGGCCACGAAGTCGGTTTGGATTTTTGGTGGGTCGGGAACTTAGTCGCCACGACAGGAAGCACACATTGTGTGTCAGACATTCTTAGAAGGAGGGCGACCGTGGAGCTCACCGTGTGGGGCATCATCACTGCCATCGTTGTTGGTCTCATCGTCGGGGCGCTCGGCCGCCTGGTTGTCCCGGGTCGGCAGAACATGCCGATGTGGCTGCACCTGCTGATCGGCATCGGCGCGGCTCTGCTGGGTACGGTGCTGGCGCGGGCGATGGGTATCGCGACCGAGACGTCGGGTATCGACTGGACGGAGCTGCTGGTGCAGGTCGTGGTGGCCGCGATCGCGGTCGCGCTGGTGGCCGGCGTGGGTGGCCGCCGCCGCGTCACCCGGTAACAACCTGGCATCACCGCACCACGGAAAGAGCGCCCGACCACTGGTCGGGCGCTCTTTCCGTGGGCAGAGTGCCCGGATTCGGCCCGATACCAGGGCCGTTCGGGTCGGTTCCCTGCGGTACGGTCGCCACGCTTCGGCCCGCCCGCCCACTGTCGTAAAGGATTTCTTCGTACTAGGGTGCGGCGGAGAAGGTAAGTTCCAGGCGGCGCGAGGGGAGAAGTGGCGTGAACAGGTGGAAGCGGCTGGCCCCGGTCACCGCCGTAGTGGCCTCGGCCGCGATGGTGCTGACCGGTTGCGGCGGGTCCGACGACAAGGCGGCCGACGACAGCAAGCTCACGGTCTGGATGATGGGCGAGGGCGGCGACGCGCAGAACAAGTTCCTCGACGGCGTCGAGGCGGAGTTCCGCCAGAAGCACCCCGACACCGATGTGGTTGTGCAATACATCCCCTGGCTCGAGGCGCCCAAGAAGTTCCAGGCCGCGCTCGCCGGTGGTGAGGGACCGGACATCACCGAGCTGGGCAACACCGAGACCCAGGGTTGGGCCGCGCAGGAGGCGCTCGCCGACGTCAGTGGTCGGATGGGCGGCTGGGCGGACGGCAAGGACCTGCTGCCCGACCTCGTGCGCAACGCGCAGCTCGACGGCAAGCAGTACGGCGTCCCGTGGTACGCGGGTGTGCGGGCGATCTACTACCGCACCGACTGGTTCGCCGAGGCGGGCGTGCAGCCGCCGAAGACCTGGGACGACCTGGTCACCGTGGCCAAGGCCGTGCAGGCGAAGAAGAAGGGCACCTACGGCATCGCGCTGCCGGGCAACTCCGAGCTGCCCTTCTACTCCTTCCTCTGGGGCGCCGGCGCGGAGATCGCGACCAACCAGGGTGGCGCCTGGAAGTCCGGCTACACGACGCCGGAGGCGCAGCGGGCCGTCAAGTACTGGACCGACCTCGTGACCGTCCACAAGGTGGCCCCGCCGGCCGCCGCCGGCTGGAACGAGATCGACGCGCGCACCCAGTTCGCCACCGGCAAGGCCGCCATGGCGTTCGCCGGTAGCTGGCAGCAGGCAGCCATCAAGAAGGACAACCCCGAGATCGAGAAGGTCTGGGGTACGTTCCCGATCCCCGGCCCGGACGGCAAGGCGGCGCCCGGGTTCGCCGGTGGTTCGGACGTGGCGATCTGGAAGGACAGCGAGCGTCAGGACCTGGCGTGGGACTACCTGACCGTGCTGCTGAACAAGAAGAACGCGCAGAGCTTCGCGAGCAGCCTCGGCTTCTTCCCGGTCTACAAGGACCTGGTCGCCGGCGACACGTACGCCAACGACAAGGTGATGGCGGCGTTCGCCACCACCATGCAGAACACCAAGCTCACGCCGCTCACCCCGAAGTGGGTGGAGGTCAGCCGCACGAAGACGGTGACCCAGGCGATGAACAGCTCGGTCATGAAGGGTCAGAAGACGGTCGAGAAGGCTACCGCCGACGCGGCCGGTGAGATGGAAGGCATTTTGAACAGCAAGTGAGCTCACAGACAAAAAGCCCGGAGACGGCCGCCGCGCGGGAGAACCCCGCGCGGCGGCGTCGCCGGGTGGACCGCCTGCCCTACCTGCTGCTCCTGCCCGCCCTGGTGATCATCGGGGTGCTGCTGCTCTGGCCGCTCGGCCAGGTGGTGGCGATGTCCTTCTACCGCCTCAACAGCGTCCGGCAGTTGCGCGGCGACCGGGAGTGGCCGTGGGTGGGGCTCGGCAACTACACAGACATCCTCTCCGACCCGTTCTTCCTGACGGTGCTGCGCAACACGGTGCTGTTCGCCGCGGCCAACGTGCTGCTCACGATGGTGCTCGGCACCCTGGTCGGGCTGCTGCTCAACCGGCTCGGCCGCAAGATGGCCACCTTCGTCGCCAGTTGCGTGATGCTTGCCTGGGCCACCCCGGCGCTGACCGGCACGATCGTCTGGAAGTGGATCTTCGATGACACGAGCGGCCTGGTCACCTGGCTGTTCAACGCGCTGCCCGACGGTCTGTCCAACGGCCTCTTCGGTCGCAGCGACTGGACCGGCTATGGCTGGTTCAACTCGCCGCTGCTCTTCTTCGCCATCCTGACCCTGGTGGTCGTGTGGCACTCGTTCCCGTTCATCGCGGTGAGCGTGCTCGCCGGCCTGAAGAGCGTGCCGAGCGAGTTGCACGAGGCGGCCCGGGTGGACGGCGCGAGCCCATGGCGGGTCTTCTGGAAGATCACGTTCCCGCTGTTGCGCCCGGTCTTCGGGATCCTGATCGTGCTCTCCACCATCTGGGACTTCAAGGTCTTCACCCAGCAGTTCGTCCTGGCCGGCGGCACCCAGGACCGGCCGACGTTCATGCTCTCCATCTACTCGTACGCCGAAGCCTTCTCTCCGCCGCCGAAGTACGGCCTCGGCGCTGCCATCGCGGTGATCCTCACGCTGATCCTGCTCGTGGTGACCGGCTTCTACGTACGGATGGTGCTCAGGCAGGAGGACGAGTCGTGAAGAAGGTGGCCCTCAACGCCGCCGGGCTGCTTGTCGCGCTCTTCGCGGCGTTCCCGGTCTACTGGATGATCTCGACCTCGCTGAAGCCGAGCAACGAGATCTTCTCGTCCACCCCGCAGCCGGTGCCGACCCACCCGACGCTTGCGCACTACCGGGAGATCCTGACCGGCAACCTGATCCCCGGCGTGAGCTTCTTCGACTTCTTCGTCAACAGCGCGATCGTCGCGGTGTCGACCGTGGTGCTCAGCGGCCTGGTCGCGCTGCTCGCCGCGACGGCGGTGGCCCGGTTCCGCTTCAAGCTGCGGACCAGCTTCCTGATCATGCTGCTCGTGGTGCAGATGATCCCGCTGGAGGCGTTGGTCATCCCGCTGTTCCTGATGATCCAGCGGCTCGGGCTCTACAACACCCTGCCCAGCCTGATCCTCACGTACCTCGGCTTCTCGCTGCCGTTCGCGGTCTGGATGCTGCGCGGGTTCGTCGCCGCCGTGCCCAAGGAGCTGGAGGAGGCGGCGGCCATCGACGGCGCGAGCCGGGCCCAGACATTCCGTCGGGTGCTGTTCCCGCTTGTCGCGCCCGGCCTGGTCGCCACAAGCATCTTCTCCTTCATCACCGCGTGGAACGAGCTGATCTTCGCGTTGACGTTCGTCAACGACCAGAGTCGCTACACGCTGCCGGTGGCGATGACGTTCTTCTTCGGGCGCGACGACACCAACTGGGGGCCGGTCATGGCCGCCTCCACCCTGTTCACCCTGCCGGTCATCATCTTCTTCCTGCTGGTGCAGCGGCGGATGGTCTCCGGCCTGGTAGCCGGCGCCGTCAAGGGCTGACAGGTCGGCCACGACGCCCCGGGGGCCAGCGATCGGGGTCGTGTCCGCCAGCCGCTCCATCCGGACCAGCCGCGCTGGCGCATCATCTCTCGAAGTCCCCTACCGCGAATTCACCTAGGCTGTGCGTCATGACGGGCAGGGTGGCAGCGGTGAACATCGGCGTCGTGACCGAGGCGGCGTGGGCTGGCGACGCGAGCGGTCGCAGCGGCATCGACAAGCGACCTGTCGACGGGCCCGTGTCGGTGCTCACCGAGGGCCTGGCCGGTGACTTCATCGGTGAGCGGGCCGTGCACGGCGGGCCGGACATGGCCGTCTACGCGTACGCCGAGGAGGACGCCGCGTGGTGGTCGGCCGAGATCGGCCGGTCCATCCGCTCGGGCGGCTTCGGGGAGAACCTGACCACCTACGCCATCGACCTGACCGGCGCGGTCATCGGCGAGCAGTGGGCGGTGGGTACGGCGGTGCTCCAGGTGACGATGCCCCGTACCCCCTGCACGACGTTCGCGGGTTTCTGGGGAGTGCCCGACCTGATCCGGCGCTTCACCGTGCGGGCCAGCCCGGGGGCTTACCTGCGGGTGCTGCGCGAGGGTGAGGTGGGCGCCGGCGACCCGGTCGAGGTGGTGGACCGGCCCGCCCACGGGGTGACCATCGGTGAGGTGTTCCGGGCGACCAGCCTGGAGCCGGAGCTGCTGCCCCGCCTGCTCGACGCGGACGACCTGCCCGAGCCGATCCGGGAGAAGGTCCGCCGCCGTCTCACCTTCCGCGGCTGACGGCGTCGCCGCGACGCGGCAGCGGGTGGCCCGGAAGCGGATACGAGAACGGCCCCCTGCCACAGTTGGCAGGGAGCCGTCCTCAGACGCCGGTGATCAGCGCAGCCAGGGAACGTTGCGGTCCAGCAGACCGCGCTCCTTGAGCTCCTTGCGCAGCGGGATCTCGTCGTCGACGTACCCGTCCCAGTTGATGCCCCAGTAGTTGGCGGTGTGGGTGCCCTCACCGATCAGCTGGCGCTGCACTGGCGTGCGGTTGCGGTACCACTCGCCGTCCAGGTCCGGGTGCAGCTCGTCGAGCGGGCGGATCCATCGGTAGGTGTAGCCGACGAAGAGCATCTTGCGGGTGATGGTCGACAGGTTCGTCGAGCGGGAGTGCCACTGCCGACGGTCGAAGATGAACGCGTCGCCCGGGTTCGCGGTGATCTCCACCGTGCCCTCCGGGTCGGGGTTCTGCACGGTGAGGTCCGCCGGCCGCGGCAGCGAGTTCTTCAGGTGGCTGCCCGGGATGACCTTGGTGGCGCCGCGGCCGGTCTCCGACAGGTCGGAGAGCACGTACGCGACCTTCAGCGAGAACATCGGCCGGGGCAGGTTCGGGTCCATCGTCTCCGGGTCGGAGTTCTGGCGGTACCCGTCCTGGTGCCAGCCCCAGTACGGTTTCTCCGGCTCGGCGGCCGGTGGGGTGACGTCCAGGTGGTTGTGGTGGGTGTAGATGTTCCAGCCGGCCAGCCCCCACATGTACGGGAAGGCGATCGGGTGGGTGAGCAGCTCGCCGAACAGCTCGTCGCGCTCCAGGAAGCCCAGCAGGTGCAGCGTGCCGTCCTTCTTGGTGTTGCCCTTGGCCTGCTCCTCCGCGTAGACGCGGTCGACAGCCGCCTCCAGCGCCGCCCGGTGGTCCTCCGTCAGGACGTTGCGCAGCAGGAGGAAGCCCTGCTCGTGAAACTCCTTGCGGTCAGTGTCGCTGATCGGTTCGTAGCCGGTCCGGTCGCCGTAATCGAACACCGCGTCGTACCCCTCCCCATGAGGTGAAACCATTTCTGGCACAGGCCGCCGATCGTAACGCGACTGTCCAGGCATCGGGGAGGGCGTGCGACGCGGGCGGGCCTCGGCCAGACCGCATGCAGCGGTACTGCTGCGCACAGTGACATGTGTGGGGTGAATTGGGCGTCCTGTGGTGCGGTGCCCGATTGTGCGGTGACTGCCGGTTAAGAGATCCGGGTCGCTCAGCCCTCGGCGAAGACCTCGGCCACCACCTGGCCCGCAGGGCCCTGCTCGCCGGTGACCCGGCCCCAGGTGCCGTTGCGGGCGGTCCACTCCAGGTCGCCGAAGCGGACCCGTTTCACCCCGTGGTCCTGGGCGTGCGAGACCAGCCAGTGCGCGTACCGCCAGCCGTCACGTTTGTCGCCCGCCGTCACCGCCAGCCCGGTCTGGCTGGCCGGGTCGGCGCTCGACACGCCCCAGTCCAGCACCAGGTTGCGGGTCAGCTCGGCGGCCGCCGCCGCGCCGTGCATCACAGGCGTACGCCCCACCGTGCACGCCACCGCGCCGGTGACGTCGCCGAGCAGGGCCCTGGTGAGCACCTCGGAGTCGTCGGCCCACTTCTGGTACGCCTCGGGGAACGCCGAGCGCTGCACCCGCTGGGCGGCGTCGGTGACCCGCATCTTCTCCCAGCCGCGCACCTTCTTGAGCGCCTTGTAGAACCGGGTGGCCGCGTAGCGGGGGTCGCGGATCTGCTTCGACGTGCCCCAGCCCTGACTCGGGCGCTGCTGGAACAGGCCGACCGAGTCCCGGTCGCCGTCGGCGAGGTTGCGCAGCCCCGACTCCTGGTACGCGGTGGCCAGCGCGATCACCACGGCCCGCTCCGGCATCCCGCGCTGGGCGCCGATCGCCGCGATGGTCGCCGCGTTGGCCATCTGCTCGACGTCCAGCGCGACCTGGCCGTCGGCCTGGACCGTGCAGGTCCGTCCGGCCAGCGGGAGGCGCAGTTCACTTCCGACCTGCCGGACGACGAGCCAGATCGCGATCACGGCGACGAGGATGAGCACCACTCCACCCGCCACGGCTGCCCGAGTTCGCACCCACACCCCCTGAACGACAGTTCGACAAGCGTACGTCCCCGGTGGCGTCGTCCGGGTCGTCCGAGCGGTTCGGGGTCCGCGCTGCCGGCGCGTACCGATCGGGACGTTCCCGCTGCGGCGAGGAACTCACCTGGCGGGCGGGCCGGACTCCGGCCTGTCTCCCAGGTCACCGGAACCCTGGCGTCGGGAAGCGATCGACAGGTCAGGGACTTGAGCGATTGACACGTCAACTGCGGGACCGGAAACGGATCCCGACCAGGCAAGGAGGAGTTCGATGGGAACGCTTGACGGCAAGGTCGTAGTCATCACCGGCACCGGCGGCGGTCTGGGCCGCGTCGCGGCGCTCACCTTCGCCCGCGAGGGCGCGAAGGTCGTCGGAGCCGACATCCAGATCGACGGCAACAACGAGACTGTCGACCTCGTCCGGGCGGCCGGCGGGGAGATGACGAGCATCGCGCCCGTCGACCTGACCGACCCGGAACAGGCCCGGAAGCTGGTCGAGGACGCCGCGACCGTCTACGGGGGGCTCGACGTGGTCTACAACAACGCTGCCGCGCTGCGCTTCGGCCCGATGCCGGACTTCTCGGTGGAGGACTGGCGCTACACCATCACCGGGGAACTCGACATTCCCTACTTCGTGTCGAAGTTCGCCTGGCCGCACCTGGTCCGGCGCGGTGGCGGCGTCATCATCAACGCCGCCTCGATGGCCGGCATGATCGCGGGCCAGGTCCCCCCGATGGTGGGCCACACCGCCGCGAACGCCGGCGTCATCGGTCTGACGCGGCAGCTCGCGCTCGAAGGCGCACCCCACGGCATCCGCGCCGTGGCCGTCAGCCCCGGCCCGATCCTCACCCCGGCAAGTGAGCGGGACCTCGGCGACAACCAGGCGGCCCGGGACGCCATCACGGCGAAGACGCTCCTCAAGCGCTTCGCCCGACCGGAGGAGGTCGCCGAGCTGGTGGTCTTCCTCGCGTCCGACCGGGCGTCGTACATCACCGGGGCGAACTACCCCGTCGACGGCGGCGCGACCGCCTGGTGACCCGACCGGATCACGCGGGGTAGGACCGACGCGAACGCCACCTGTCCTACCCCGCGTGATCGCCGTGATCCGCGTCCAGAGCGGCCACCCATCGCGTCAATCGCTTCTCCCGGAACGCGGTGACCCCCTCGCGCCCCTCGTCGGAGAGGAAGTAGCCGGTCGAGAGGGCGGACAGCCGGGTCAGGTCTCCCCGCAGCTCGGCGGTACCCGGTCGGCGCAGCAGCTCCTTCGCGCCGGCCAGCGCGCCGGGCGCACCGCGCACAAGCGAGTCGCAGTAGCGCCGGACCGCGTCGTCCAGCGCGTCCGCCGGCACGCTTGCGGTGACCAGGCCGATCTCGGCCGCCCGTCGGCCGTCGAAGGTGTCGCCGGTCAGGTACAGCTCGGCGGCGGCGCGCGGGTGCAGCCGGGGCAGCACGGTCGCGGAGATCACCGCCGGGATCACCCCGATCCGCACCTCGGTGAACGCGAAGGTCGCCTCGTCGGCGCAGACCGCCAGGTCGGCGGCCGCGATCAGGCCCAGCCCGCCGGCCCGCGCCGGCCCGGCGACCCGCGCGAGCACCGGCTTCGGGCACTCCCAGAGCGCCGCGAGGACGTCGCCAAGCATCCCGGCCGGCACCGTTCCGCTCGCGTACGCAGCGGCGGTCTCCTTCAGGTCCGCGCCCGCGCAGAAGACCGGGCCCGTGTGGTCCAGCACGATCACCCGGATCGCGTCGTCGGCCACCGCGGCGGCCAGCCCGGCCAGCAACTGGGTCATCAGGGCGGTGGAGAGCGCATTGCGGTTGTGCGGGCTGTCCAGGGTGAGGGTGGTCACCCCACGGGCCGTGGCGACCCGCACGAGGACGTCGGGAGAGGTCATGCCGGGCACACTAGTGGCCATGCCCGGCGTCCTTCCAGATGGTGAGACCGTCCCCGTCGACGGATCGCTGCCCGTCACCGCCACCTCGGCGGTCGGCGCGCGCGGCTTCGGCGTGTACGTCCACGTGCCGTTCTGCGCCAGCCGCTGCGGCTACTGCGACTTCAACACCTACACGGCCGCCGAGCTGGGCGGGGGCGCCAGCCGCGAGGCGTACGCCGACACCGTGCTTGCCGAGCTGGCGCTCGCCGCCCGGGTGCTCGGCGACAACCCGCCGCCCCGGGTCGACACGGTCTTCGTCGGCGGCGGCACTCCCACCCTGCTCCCCGCCGACGACCTGGCCCGCATCCTCGACGGCATCGATCGCACCTGGGGGCTCGCCGCCGACGCCGAGGTGACGACCGAGGCCAACCCGGAGTCGGTCACGCCGGAGTCGTTGCGGCGGCTGCGGGCGGCCGGCTACACCCGGATCTCGCTGGGCATGCAGTCCGCCGCACCGGGCGTGCTGGCGATCCTGGACCGCAAACACAGCGCCGGTCGGGCCACCGCCGCCGCCCTGGAGGCACGCGACGCCGGGTTCGAGCACGTCAACCTGGACCTGATCTACGGCACGCCTGGGGAGCGGGCCGAGGACTTCGCCGCCACGCTGGAGCAGGTGGTCGCCGCCGGGGTGGACCACGTCAGCGCGTACGCCCTGATTGTCGAGGACGGCACCCGGCTCGCCGCGCGGATGAAGCGCGGCGAGCTGGCGTACCCCAGTGACGACGTCGCCGCGGACCGCTACCTGGCCGCGGAGGCCGCCCTCGACGCGGCCGGCCTGTCCTGGTACGAGGTGTCCAACTGGGCGCGCACCGACGCGGCCCGGTGCCGGCACAATCTGCTCTACTGGACCGGCGCGGACTGGTGGGGGCTCGGCCCGGGGGCGCACAGCCACGTCGGCGGGGTGCGCTGGTGGAACGTCAAGCACCCCACGACGTACGCCCAGCGGTTGGCCTCCGGAGCGTCACCCGGCCTGGCCCGCGAGGTGCTGACCGTCGACGAGGCGCACATGGAGGACGTGATGCTGCGGCTGCGGCTCGCCAGCGGGCTGCCGCTGGCGGTGCTCGACGCGGCCGGCCGGGCCGGCGCCGAGCGGGCACTGGCCAACGGCCTGCTGGCCGCCGGGGACTACGCCGCCGGCCGGGCGGTGCTCACCCTGCGCGGGCGACTGCTCGCCGACGCGGTCGTCCGCGACCTGCTGCCCTGACCCCCGCGTGCCGCCCCGGCCGCCCGGACCCCGCGTGCCGCCCCGGCCGCCCGGACCCGGCGTGCCGCCCGGGCGGCGATGGTGGTGCGCCGGACCGGCCGGGGGAGCGGCCGGCCCGGATCACTTGACGAGGTTGGCCGAGAGCGGGTAGCGGTAGAGGCTGCCCTCGTTGGCCTTGATGCCGGCGATGATGCCGAACACGGCACCGAGGATGATGGCCGCCCCGACGCCGATGAAGCCGATCAGGATGCACGAGAGCACCCAGCCGACCAGGCCGACGATCGACCAGATGAGCTGGAAGTTGAGCGCGGCGACGGCGTGTGACCGGACCGTCGGGGACTGGTTGCCCCGGGCCAGCAGCGCCACCAGCGGAGCGATCCAGCCGAGTACGCCCCCACTGATGATCATCCCAGCCGCGCCACCGAAGTGCGCGACAAGCGCCCAGGTCTTGTCCTCGTTGTTGGCGTAACCGCCACCGGGACCGCCGAACGCGCCCCCGGTCGGATAACCGCCAGTCGGGCCGCCCGGCGGGTAACCGCCAGGCGGCGGATAGTCACCCGGCGGAGGGTAGCCGCCCGACGGCGGTTGGTCACCGGTGGGCGGCGGATAGCCACCGGCCGGGGGATAGCCGCCCGGGCCGGGTGCCCCGGACAGTGGTGCGGTGGGCGGCTCGGCCGCGGAGGACGAGCCCGGGGGAGTCGGCTCCGGCGGGTAACTGCCGGGGTCTCCCGCGCCGGGAGGGCGAGGTGGTTCAGTCATGACTGTCACGGTAGGTGCCGGCGGCAACGTCGCACCAGAGCGACACCGCCCGGCCCCGCGGGCCGATCGGCTCGCATGGGGTGGCGCGGACCGCACCGACGGGCTGTCGTTGATCATCGCGTCGGCGGGGGCGCCGACGTAGACTGGCACTCGTTACAGTCGAGTGCCAGGACGGCCGTCGGCCCCGCGCGGGCCTGCGGCCGACGTGCGACAGGAGGTGCGGAGGATGGGTCTGGACGACCGCAAGCTCGCCGTGCTCCGCGCCATCGTCGAGGACTACGTCTCCACCCAGGAGCCGGTCGGCAGCAAGGCCCTGGTCGAGCGGCACCAGCTCGGGGTCTCCCCGGCCACGGTCCGCAACGACATGGCTGTGCTGGAGGAGGAGGGCTACATCCGGCAGCCGCACACAAGTGCCGGCCGGGTGCCCACCGACCGCGGCTACCGCCTCTTCGTCGACAGGCTGTCCCGGGTCAAGCCGCTCAGCCCTGCCGAACGCCGGGCCATCGAGCGCTTCCTCGTCGGCGCGGTCGACCTCGACGACGTGGTGCACCGCACCGTACGCCTGCTCGCCCAGCTCACCCGGCAGGTGGCAGTCGTGCAGTACCCGTCGCTGGCCCGCTCCTCGGTGCGGCACCTGGAGCTGGTGCCGATCTCCACCACCCGGCTGATGCTCGTCATGATCGCCGACACCGGGCGGGTGGAGCAGCGGCTGGTGGAGCTGCCCGGGCCGGTCCCCGCCGACGACGTCACCGACCTGCGCCGGCTCGTCAACGAGAAGCTCGCCGGCGCCCGGCTGTCGGACACTCCGCCGCTGGTGCAGGCGCTTGTCGAGGAGGCGCCGCCCAAGCTGCGTCCGGCGATGACCACCCTCGCCACGGTCCTGCTGGAGACGCTCGTCGAGCGGCACGAGGAACGCATCGCCCTGGCCGGCACCGCCAACCTCACCCGGGGTGGCCTGCTCGACTTCCAGGGCTCGCTGCGGCCGATCCTTGAGGCCCTGGAGGAGGAGGTCGTGCTCCTCAAGCTCATCGGCGAGACCGAGCCCAGCACGACCCGGGTGTTGATCGGCGACGAGAACGAGTTCGACAACCTGCGCGCCGCCTCGGTGGTCAGCACCGGGTACGGCCCGGGGGCCACCATCGTGGGTGGCCTCGGCGTGTTGGGGCCCACCCGGATGGACTACCCCGGCAATATCGCCACGGTGCGCGCCGTGGCACGCTACGTGGGCGAGCTGCTGGCCCAGAACTGACCAGTCAGGGCCGACGGCCGGCTGCGGCCGCCGGTCGGCGTAACGCGAGACGAACATGAGGACACGGAACGCAGTGGCCAGGGACTACTACGGCATCCTCGGTGTCAGCCGGGAAGCCTCCGATGACGAGATCAAGCGCGCCTACCGCAAGCTGGCGCGCCAGTTCCACCCGGACGTCAATCCGGACCCGGAGGCTCAGGAGAAGTTCAAGGACATCAACGCCGCGTACGAGGTCCTCTCGGACGACCGGAAGCGGCAGATCGTCGACCTGGGTGGCGACCCGCTCGCCCCGGGAGGCGGCGGCGCCGGCGGCCCGGGTGGCCCCGGCGGGGCCGGCCCGTTCGTCGGTTTTCAGGACATCATGGACGCGTTCTTCGGCGGCGCCGGAGGTGGCGCCCGTGGCCCACGTCCGCGGACCCGCCCGGGCGCCGACGCGATCCTGCGACTCGAACTCGACCTGCACGAGACGGCGTTCGGCGTCGAGGCCCCGATCACCGTGGACACCGCCGTGCTCTGCACCACCTGCTCGGGCGCCGGCACGGCCGCCGGCACCCACCTGGCCACCTGCGAGGCGTGCGGTGGTCGGGGCGAGGTGCAGTCGGTGCAGCGCACCTTCCTCGGCCAGGTGGTCTCCGCCCGGCCGTGCACCGTCTGCCAGGGCTACGGCACCACCATCCCGCACCCCTGCCCCACCTGCGCCGGCGACGGCCGGGTACGCACCCGCCGCTCGCTCACCGTCAAGATCCCGGCCGGTGTCGAGGACGGCATGCGGATCCGGCTGGCCCAGCAGGGCGAGGTCGGCCCGGGCGGCGGCACCGCCGGCGACCTCTACGTGGAGATCCACGAGCGGCCGCACGACGTCTACTCCCGCAAGGGCGACGACCTGCACTGCCGCGTCACCGTGCCGATGACTGCCGCCGCGCTGGGCACCCGGCTCACCATCAAGACGCTTGACAGCGAGGAGACCGTCGACGTCAAGGCCGGCACCCAACCGGCCAGCACGCTGCGGCTGCGCGCCCGGGGTGTACCGCACCTGCGCGGCACCGGCCGGGGCGACCTCTACGTGCACCTCGACGTCCGGACGCCCACCAAGCTCGACCCCGACCAGGAGAAGATGCTGCGCGACTTCGCCAAAACCCGGGGCGAGGAGGTCGCCGAGCTGACCAAGCAGGGCGGCTTCTTCTCCCGGATGCGCGACGCGTTCAACGGCCACGCCTGAGGTGTCGGCGCCGCTCTTCCTGGTCGACGCGCTGCCCACCGGTGACGCGTTGACCCTGGACGGCCCCGAGGGCCACCACGCCGCGACCGTGCAGCGGCTGCGCGTCGGCGAGGAGTTGCTGCTCGCCGACGGCCGGGGTGGCACGGCCGCCGCCGTGGTCACCGCCGTCGGCAAGGGCAGCCTGGACGTCACCGTCACCTCCCGGGGGTACGCGGACGCGCCCGTACCCCGGATCGTCACCGTGCAGGGCATCGCCAAGGGCGACCGGGGCGAGTTGGCCGTGCAGGCGATGACCGAGGTCGGGGTGGACGAGATCGTGCCCTGGGCGGCGTCGCGCTCGGTGGCCCAGTGGCGCGGCGACCGGGGCGTACGGGCCCGGGAGAAGTGGGTCGCCACCGCCCGCGAGGCGGCGAAGCAGGCCCGCCGGCCCTGGCTACCGGTGGTGGCCGGTGCGCCGGACGAGTCCACCGCGACTGTCGCCCGCCGCATCGCCGGCGCCGCCGCCGGGTTCGTCCTGCACGAGGAGGCCGAGGAGCGGCTGACCACCGCCGAGCTGCCGTCCGCCGGTGAGATCGTCCTGGTCGTCGGCCCGGAGGGCGGCATCGCCCCGGCCGAGCTGACCGCGTTCCGCGAGGCCGGTGGCCGGCCGGTGCGACTCGGCCCGGCGGTGCTGCGCACCTCCACCGCCGGAGTGGCCGCGCTCAGCGTGCTCGCCACCCGACTGGGCCGCTGGTAGCCGATCTTGTCGGAGCGGCCGGTCAGCTGCGCAGGTAGGAGGCGCCGTTGAGGTCGACGATGGTGCCGGAGGCCCACTCCGCCTGCGGCGAGGCCAGCCAGTGCACGGCCGCGGCGATCTCCTCCGGCCGGGCCACCCGGTCGAACGGGCTCTGCGCCCGGATCGCCGCGCCCTGCTCGCCGCGCAGGTGCTCGGTCGTCATGTCGGTCGCCACGAAGCCCGGCGCGACGGTGGCAACCGTGATGCCGTACGGCGCGAGCGCCACGGCGAGAGACTGCCCCAACGCGTTCAGTCCCGCCTTGCTGGCGCCGTACGCCGGCTGGTCCGGCTCCCCCCGGAAAGCGCCCCGGGACGACACGTTGACGATCCGGCCGCCACGTTCGCGCAGGTGCTGGGCGGCGCACCAGATGACGTTGCCGGCCCCGGTCAGGTTTGTCTCCACCGCCTGACGCCAGCGCCGCTGCCACTGCTCGTACGAGGTGCCGAAGACCGGGTGCGGGGCGTCCCGGTCGCCGTACACCCCGGCGTTGTTGACGAGCACGTCGAGCCCGCCGAGCAGTTCGGCGGCCCGGTCGACCATGGCCCGGACCGCGTCCGGGTCGGTGAGGTCGGCGCGGACCACGACGTGCCCCGAGCCGGGCAGCCGCGCGCGCAGCTCCTCGGCCGCGTCGGCGGAGTCGCGGTGGTGGATGGCCACCCGGTCGCCGCCGGCGGCGAACGCCTCCACCACCGCCCGGCCGATGCCGCGCGAGGAACCGGTCACCAGTACCGCCCGATCCGTCATGCCGGCCATCCTGCCCGAGCCGGTCGCGCTTACCTACACTGCCCCGATGGGATCCGACTGCCTGTTCTGCCGCATCGTCGCCGGGGAGATCCCGGCCACAGTGGTCCGGGAGACCGCCACCACGCTCGCCTTCCGCGACATCGACCCGAAGGCCCCGGTGCACGTCCTGGTCATTCCGAAGGAGCACTACGCCGACGTCGCCACGCTCGCCGAGGGCGATCCGGCGCTGGCCGGTGCGGTACTCGCCACGGCCGCCGCGGTGGCCGAGGACGAGGGGCTGCTCGGCGACGGGTTCCGGCTGATGTTCAACACCGGGGCGTACGGCGGGCAGGAGGTGTTCCACGCGCACGCCCACCTGCTCGGTGGCGCTCCGCTCGGCCCGATGCTCGCCCGGGACCTGGCGTGACGGACGGACCGGACGCGTACGACAGGTTGGGTCGGCTGGTCCGGCGGGTGCAGGCCGACGCGCGGGTGCCGGCGGTGTCGGCGGCGCTGCACCGCGCCGACCGGCCGCTGTGGACCTGCACCGTCGGAGGCACCGGCACCGACAGCCCGTTGGGTCCGGGCACCCAGTTCCGGATCGGCTCGGTCACCAAGACCTTCACGGCGGTGCTCACCCTGCAGTGCCGCGACGACGGGCTGCTGGACCTGGACGACCAGGTGAGCCGGCACCTGGAGCTTCCCGCGCACGGCGAGTTGACCGTGCGCCGGCTGCTGTCGCACACCGGCGGCCTGCAACGCGAGCCGTTCGGTGACGTCTGGGACACCCTGGACGCGCCGGACGCCGAGCAGTTGGTGGCCGGGCTGGACCGCGCCGAGCGGGTGCTGCCCACCGGCCGTCGGTTCCACTACTCCAACCTGGGTCTGGCCGTGCTCGGCCTGCTGGTCGGCCGACTACGCGGGGGAAGTTGGGCGGAGGTGCTCGCCGAGCGGGTGCTGACGCCGCTGGGGCTGACCGACACCACAGTGACGCCCAGGCCCTCGGCGGCCACCGGCTACCTGGTCGACGCGTACTCCGACGAGGCGCACCCGGAGCCGCCGACCGACCTCGGCGCGGTCGGCCCGGCGGCCCAGCTCTGGAGCACCGCTACCGACATGGCCCGCTGGGCGGCGTTCCTCGCCGACCCGGCGGCGCTCGACCCGGCCGGCGCGGTGCTCGCCCCGGGCACCCTGGACGAGATGCGCTGGCCGCTGACCACCACCGACGAGACGCTCTGGGGCGCCGGCTTCGGGCTCGGCCTGATCCTCGTCCCGCAGGGCGAACGGGTGGTGCACGTGGGGCACGACGGCGCGATGCCGGGCTTCCTGGCCGGCGTGTACGGCCGTCGGGGCGGCGACGGCACGGCCGGCGCGATGGGCGTCGCGGTGCTCGGTTCGTCAGGTACGGCGGCCGAGCTGTTAGAGCTGCCGCACCGGCTGCTCACCGAGGCTGTCGAACACGACCCCGCCGACATCGAGCCCTGGGTGCCCGGCGCATCCGCTCCGGCAGCCCTGCGGGGGATGCTCGGCCGCTGGTGGGGCGAGGGTTCCGAATATGTCTTCTCCTGGCACGACGGCACCCTTCAGGCGCGCGGGGTCCGGGACCCGGCGGGCCGCCCGCCGGCGGTCTTCGCACCGCTGCCGGACCGGCCGGACGTGTTCCGGACGGTCTCCGGCCGGGAGGTCGGCGAGCTGCTGCGGCTCACCCGGGACGACTCACGGACGGTGGTCCGGATGCACTGGGCGACCTACCGGTTCACCCGCCACCAGGAGACCTTCGACAGGTACGACTTCCGGGCCGGGAGTTGATCGCGGCCAGCGGAAATGGGCGCGATGCGGCCCGCGTTGACCCGATACGATGGGTGTAACGTCCGCACGCCGTGCCAGCAGGGCCGGCGCCGAGATCGAGAGCAGGTGCGCAGGGCCCTTCGGCCCGACCTATGACCGGCACCCCACCTCCCGGCCCGCCCCGGGTGCAGACCAGGATCACCGTGCCCGACTCCAAGATCATGGTCAATCTGCTCGGCGCGGGCGACGAGATCCTGCGACTCGTCGAACGCTCGGTCGCGAGTGACGTGCACGTCCGGGGCAACGAGATCACGATCACCGGCGCCCCCGCGGACAACGCCCTCGCCGAGCGGGTCTTCAGTGAGCTGCTCGAACTCATCGAGAAAGGCGAGACCCTGACCAGTGACGCCGTCCGGCGTACCGTCGGCATGCTCGAGCAGGGCAGCGCCGAGCGGCCCGCCGAAGTCCTGACCCTCGACATCCTCTCCCGTCGCGGGCGCACCATCCGCCCCAAGACCCTCGGGCAGAAGCGGTACGTCGACGCGATCGACTCGCACACCATCGTCTTCGGCATCGGCCCGGCCGGCACCGGCAAGACCTACCTGGCGATGGCGAAGGCCGTCCAGGCGTTGCAGGCCAAGCAGGTCAACCGCATCATCCTGACCCGACCGGCGGTCGAGGCGGGGGAGCGGCTGGGCTTCCTGCCCGGCACGCTCAACGAGAAGATCGACCCGTACCTGCGCCCGCTCTACGATGCGCTGCACGAGATGCTCGACCCCGAGTCGATCCCGAGGCTGATGGCCCAGGGGACGATCGAGGTCGCCCCGCTGGCGTACATGCGGGGCCGGACCCTCTCTGATGCGTTCATCATCCTGGACGAGGCGCAGAACACGACGCCCGAGCAGATGAAGATGTTCCTCACCCGGCTCGGCTTCAACTCCAAGATCGTCGTGACGGGTGACATCACCCAGGTGGACCTTCCCGGCGGGACGAGCAGCGGCCTGCGGGTGGTTCGGGACATCCTGGAGAACGTCGACGACGTGCACTTCTCCCAGTTGTCCAGCTCCGACGTGGTCCGCCACCGGCTGGTCGGGGAGATCGTCGACGCGTACGCCCGCTGGGACGCCGAGCGGGAGAACCAGCAGGCGCAGGGCGTCCATGCCGTGCCCGGGCGACCCGCCCAGGGCGGCCGGGCCGGCCGCCGCCGCTAAAGCAGAGGAAAGCAGTTGTCCATCGAGATCGCCAACGAGTCCGGTGTCGAGGTCGACACCGACGCCGTGCTCGCCGTCGCCCGGCACGCCCTCGACGAGATGGGGGTCAACCCCCTCGCCGAGCTGTCCGTGTTGCTTGTCGACGTCGACTACATGACCGAGCTGAACCACCGCTGGATGGGCGGGGACGGCCCGACAGACGTGCTCGCCTTCCCGATGGACGAGGGAAGCGTCGACCACGGTCCGGGCGAGAGCGCCCCCGCCGGCGGCGAGCCCGCCCTGCTCGGTGACATCGTGCTGTGCCCCGAGGTCGCGGCCAAGCAGGCGGCGACCGCCGGCCACGCCTCGGCCGACGAGCTGCACCTGCTCACCGTGCACGGGGTGCTGCACCTGCTCGGCTACGACCACGCCGAGCCGGAGGAGGAGCGCGAGATGTTCGCTCTGCAGGCTCGACTGCTGGCGAGCTGGCGGTCGACCCGCACCCAGTGATGTCCACTCCTCCGTTACTCGCGGTCGGCCCCACGGCCGGCCTTCCCGACCTGCAACTGATCGTCTTCGCGGCGGGCCTGGTGGTGCTGGCCGGTGTGATCGCCATGACCGAGGCGGCGCTCGCCGCGGTCTCGCCGGCCCGGGCCGCCGAGCTGGCCCGCGACGGTGTACGCGGCGCCCGGACCCTCCAGGTCGTGGCCTCGGACGTCGTCCGGCACCTCAACCTGTTGCTGTTGCTGCGGCTGCTCGCCGAGCTGACCGCCACCACGCTTGTGGCGTTGGTAGCGGTGGACAGCTTCGGCGCCGGCTGGCGTGCCGCGCTTGTCACCGCCGGCGCGATGACAGTGGTCAGCTTCGTGGTGGTCGGTGTCGCGCCGCGCACCATCGGCCGGCAGCACGCGTACGCGGTGGGTCGGGCGGTCGCGCCGCTGGTCCGCTGGCTGGGCCGCGCGCTCAACCCCCTCGCGTCGCTGCTCATCCTGATCGGCAACGCGGTCACCCCGGGGCGCGGCTTCCGGGAGGGGCCGTTCGCCAGCCAGGTGGAGCTGCGCGAGCTGGTGGACCTGGCCGAGCAGCGCGGCGTCGTGGAGCACGGCGAACGTCAGATGATCCACTCGGTCTTCGCGCTCGGCGACACCATCGCCCGCGAGGTGATGGTGCCGCGTACCGAGATGGTGTGGATCGAGGAGGGCAAGACCCTCGCCCAGGCGTTGGTGCTGTTCCTGCGTTCAGGTTTCTCCCGCATTCCGGTGATCGGCGAGAGCGTCGACGACGTGCTCGGGGTGCTCTACCTCAAGGACCTGATCCGCAGGTCGCGGGGCGGCGAGCCGGACGCCGAGCAGTTGCCGGTGGCCGAGCTGATGCGCCCCGCCACCTTCGTGCCGGAGTCCAAGCCTGTCGACGATCTGCTGTCGGAGATGCAGGCGGCCCGCAACCACCTGGTCGTCGTTGTCGACGAGTACGGCGGCACCGGTGGTCTGGTCACCATCGAGGACATCCTGGAGGAGATCGTCGGTGAGATCACCGACGAGTACGATGTCGAACGCCCGCCTGTCGAACGCCTCGCGGACTCCTCGGTGCGGGTGACCGCCCGCCTGCCGGTGGAGAACCTGGGCGAGATGTTCGGCGCCGACCTGCCCACCGACGAGGTGGAGACGGTCGGTGGCCTGCTCGCCCAGTCGCTGGGGCGGGTGCCGATCCCCGGAGCGCAGGCCGAGGTGGCCGGTCTCCGACTGGTCGCCGAGGGCACCACGGGCCGGCGCAACCGGATCGACACAGTCCTGGTCAGCAGGGTCGAGTCGGGCGACGAGCAGGACAGCACCGGGCGCGGCGACCACGCCGGCCCCGGGGACGACCCGGACCATTACCGAGACGAGGAGAGGCAAGCCGCCGATGCCTGAGACACCCGCCGCGCCCGCCGCCCGGCCCACCCCCACCGCGCCGGCGCCGCTGAGCGCGGAGGACGGCAAGCTCGTCGTCCTGGCCCGGGGCGCCCGTGGGCGGGTCGGTGCCGTGGAGGGCGCCGCGGTCCGGGACTCCGACGGCCGGACGTACGCGGCGGCAAGCGTCGCGCTGCCCTCGCTTACCCTGACGGCCCTGCAGTTGGCGGTGGCCTCGGCGGTGGCCGCCGGGGCGGGTCGGCTGGAGGCGGCGGCGGTGGTGACCGAGGCGTCGACGCTTGACGGCGCCGGTCACGCCGCGGTGCGCGATCTCGCCGTGGACGCGCCGATCCACGTGGCCGCGCCGGACGGCACGGTGCTCGGCACGGTGACCGAGTGAGCCCCGTCCAGGATCCGGAGCCGCGCCCGTACCGGGCCGGGTTCGGCTGCTTCGTGGGCCGGCCCAACGCCGGCAAGTCCACGCTCACCAACGCGATCGTCGGCACGAAGATCGCGATCACCTCGAACAAGCCGCAGACCACCCGGCACGTCATCCGGGCGGTCCTGCACCGTCCGGAGTCACAGCTCGTCCTGGTGGACACGCCTGGCCTGCACCGCCCTCGTACGCTGCTCGGTGAGCGCCTCAACGATCTGGTCCGCTCCACCTGGACGGAGGTCGACGTGATCGGCCTGTGCATCCCGGCGGACGAGCCGGTGGGACGCGGCGACCGGTTCATCACCGGCGAGCTGGCCGAGCTGAAGGCGACAGTGCTGGCGGTCGTCACCAAGACCGACCTGGTGGACAAGCGCCGCCTGGCCGAGCAGTTGCTCGCGGTGAGTCAGATGGGGGAGTTCGCCGAGATCGTGCCGGTGAGCGCGGTCTCCGGGCACCAGGTGGACACGCTCGTCGACGTGATGACCAAATACCTGCCGCCGTCGCCCCAGCTCTACCCGGACGACATGCTTACCGACGACCCGGAGCAGGTGATGGTCGCGGAGCTGATCCGGGAGGCCGCCCTGGAGGGCGTCCGCGACGAGCTGCCGCACTCCATCGCCGTGGTGGTCGAGGAGATGGTCCCCGAGGGGAAGGTCATCAAGATCTACGCCGACCTGTACGTGGAACGGCCCAGTCAGAAGGCAATCGTCCTCGGCCACAAGGCGAGCCGGCTCAAGGAGGTCGGCACGAACGCCCGCCGGCAGATCGAGGAGCTGCTCGGCAGCCGGGTCTATCTCGACCTGCACGTGCGGGTCGCGAAGGACTGGCAGCGCGACCCGAGGCAGTTGCGCAAGCTGGGTTTCTGAGCGCCATCCGGCGGGACCGTGGGACGAGTGGCCGTACCGCCGCAGCGGGTGTCCGCTGCGGCGGCGACCGGCGAGATCAACGCCGGCTGATCGACGTCAACGCTGGCTGATCGACACGTCGCCGCTGCCGGCCGAGCCGTCGAGCACCAGGGACGCGGCCGGGTCGTCGGCGACTGTGATCCGGGCGTCGCCGGAGCCGGTGCTGGAGCGGACCCGGTAGCTGCCGGCCGGCACCACGAGCGAGACGTCCCCGCTGGAGGCGTGCAGACGCGCCGAGGCGGCGGTCTCCAGCTCGACTGTGACGTTGCCGGAGCCGGCCTCGGCGTCAGTCGTGCCGCCCACCCGGCGAGCGGTGATGTCGCCGGAGCCGGCGCGCAGTCGTACGCCCGAACGGGCCTCGCTCAGCTCGATGTTGCCGGAGCCGGTCTCCACGTCGATCGCCCCGGTGACGTCGCTGATCCGTACGTCGCCGGAGCCCAGCCGCAGCTTCACCGCGCCGATCTTGGTCAGCTCGACGTCACCTGAGCCGCTCTCGCCCTGCACGGTCACGCCCTCTCCGACTGTCACCTCGTAGGAGACGCTGCACCTGTCGCCGCAGTCGGTGTTCAGCACCAGCTCGCTGTCCTTGATCTCGTACCGGGCCTTGGGTTCGCCGCCCTGGTAGCGCACGACCCGCTTGATCCGTGCCTCGCCGGCGGTGCCGGTGCCCCGGACGATCACGTCTCCGGAGCCTCCCTCCACCCGGACGGTGGTGATCTTCACGGCCTCGGTGTTGTCGTAGTCGAGCCGGCGGAAGGACAGGTTGTCGCACGCGGCGAGCAGGATGAGGGCGGTGGTCAGCCCCAACGCGACGGGCGCGGCGGCGCGGCGACGACGGGCGGCGGTGGTCTGGTGCAGTGCCATGGCGAGCACGCTACGGCCGGTGACGAGCCTGGCGCATCGGGGTTCGTCCGTGCGTCCACCCCGAACCGACCCTGATTTCACACCCCGAGGGAGAATGGTCCGATGGCCGGGTACCGCCGACAGCTCTACCGCGACGACGCGGTGGTGCTGCGCGTGCAGAAGCTCGGCGAGTCCGACCGGATCATCACGCTGCTCACCCGTCGGCACGGCCGACTGCGGGCGGTCGCCCGGGGGGTCCGGCGCACCATGAGCAAGTTCGGCGCCCGGCTGGAGCCGTTCGGTCACGTCGACCTCCAGCTCGCCGGTGACCCCAAGGGCAACCTCGGCAGTGCGCTGCACACCGTCAGCCAGGTCGAGGGCATCGAGCTGTACGGCAAGCGGTTCCTCGGGGACTATCCCCGCTACACGGCGGCCAGCGCGATCGCCGAGACCGCCGAGCGGCTGACGCCCGTCGAGCGGGAGCCGTCGCTGCGGCTGTTCCAGCTCACCGTGGGGGCGCTGAAGGCGCTGTCCCGGGGCGAGCACGCGACGACGCTTGTGCTCGACGCGTACCTGCTGCGCGGGATGGCTCTCGCGGGCTGGGCGCCGGCGCTCATCGCCTGCGCGGTCTGCGGCACCCCCGGGCGGCACCGCGCGTTCTCCGTGCCCGCCGGGGGCGCGGTCTGCCCGGACTGCCGGCCGCCCGGCGCGGCCCACCCCGCGCCGGCGACAATCGACCTGATGTCCGCGCTGACCACCGGCGACTGGGTGGTCGCCGACGCCACCGAGACCGGTGTACGCCGGGAGTGCAGTGGGCTGGTCGCGGCGCACCTCCAGTGGCACCTGGAACGCGCGCTACGCTCGCTGCCGCTGGTCGACCGGGGGCCCTCGGTCGCCGGCACGGTCCCGCCGCCGGGCGGCGGTGGGGCTGCGATGCTCCGGCCGCGCGGTGACGCCGAGGCCGGGGCGGACGGCACGAGCAGGGAGAGAGCCGAGTGATCCGATCGATGAGGTCCGGCCGGCGCGAGCCGACGCCACCGACGCCGCACCCGTCCGGTGCCCGGCCGCCGGCGCTGCCCAGCGAGGCGGTGCCGAAGCATGTGGCAGTCGTGATGGACGGCAACGGCCGGTGGGCCAAGGACCGCGGGTTGCCCCGCACCAAGGGTCACGAGGCGGGGGAGCACAGCCTCTTCGACACCATCGAGGGCGCCATCGAGATGGGCATCCCCTACCTGTCGGCGTACGCGTTCTCCACCGAGAACTGGCGGCGCTCACCCGACGAGGTCCGGTTCCTGATGGGGTTCAACCGGGACGTGATCCGTCGACGCCGCGACCAGCTGGTCGACCTCGGCGTCCGGGTGGTCTGGTCCGGGCGGCCGGGGCGGTTGTGGAAGAGCGTCATCTCCGAGTTGCAGACCGCCGAGGAGATGTCCCGGGGCAACTCGACGCTTACCCTGCAGTTCTGCGTGAACTACGGCGGGCAGGCCGAGATCGGCGACGCCGCCGCGGCGATAGCCCGGGACGTGGCGGCCGGTCGACTGGATCCGTCGAAGGTGACCGAGAAGACCGTCGCCAAGTACCTCTACCACCCGGAGATCCCGGAGGTGGACCTGTTCCTGCGGCCGTCCGGCGAGGAGCGGATCTCCAATTTCCTGCTCTGGCAGACCGCGTACGCCGAACTGGTCTTCCTGGACACGCTCTGGCCGGACTTCGACCGCCGCCACCTGTGGTACGCGTGTGAGCTGTACGCCCAGCGGGACCGGCGCTTCGGCGGCGCGCTGCCCAACCCGGTGGCCCCGACGGTCTGAGTGAGGCTTACCCACACGTCACGTTGGGTATCAGGACGTCAGACAGCCACTGACGGAGGTGAACCCACATGATCCAGAAGCGCATTGCCCAGTGGGCGGTGATGGCCGTCGCGGTGCCGCTGGCCGCGGCCGGCGCCCGCCGGCTCAGCCACACCCTGGAGGCCCGGCGTGGTCCCTCCGGGGCGACCCGGCTGCTGACCAGGGGCGCGGATCTGATCCGCCCGCAGAAGGCCAAGCGCCGCCGGTTCTGGTAGATCCCGACTCTCCGGCGCCGCCCGCACGAACGCGGGCGGCGCCTTTTCGTGCCCACGCCCATCGCTCCGGCCGCCGGTGTCGGAGGTGGCGGCGTCGCTCGGGCGGCCTGGTGGACGTGGCGGCGTCGCTCGGGCGGTCGACGTGGGATGTGCGACCGTTCGCAGGTGGTGGGGGATGGGGGCGGGTAGGGTCCGGAGATGGCGGGATGATGGCGGTTGGGATGGATATATGCGGGATATCCGATTCAAGATGATCATGGCGTTGAACGCGGCCGATCTGGGTGACCCGATCTGCGAACAGGTTGCCGAGATCTGCGCCGAGATCGCCGAGCAGCACTGTGCGGAGTTCGGTCACACGCCGCAGCTGCGTACCGGTGAGATCGCCGAGCTGGCCACCGGAGAGCCGGCCCTGACCTGGGCGCCGTCGACCCCCGACACCGGGCAGCGTGCCTGGTGACCGCGCCCGCGCCGTCGGTGGACGTGCGTCGCGCCGACGACCGGTTCGCCACCCGCATCTCCTGGTTGGACTCCAAGCACTCCTTCTCGTTCTCCCGGCACTACGACCCGTCCAACACCCACCATGGGCTGCTGCTTGTCAACAACGACGACGTGGTCCGGCCGGGCGCCGGCTTCGAGACCCATCCGCACGAGGACATGGAGATCGTCACCTGGGTGCTGCGCGGCTCGCTCGTGCACCAGGACTCCACAGGCCACTCCGGAGTGATCTACCCGGGCCTGGCGCAGCGGATGAGCGCCGGCACCGGCATCCTGCACTCGGAGAAGAACGACGCCTGGCGGCTCGACAACCAGGAACCGCACAGCGACCCCGTGCACTTCGTGCAGATGTGGGTGCTCCCCGACGAGCAGGGCGTCGACCCCGGGTACGAGCAGTTGGAGATCGAGGACGAGTTGCTGCGCGGCGGCCTGGTGCCGATCGCCTCGGGCATGGACCGCTACGACAGCGCGTCCGCGATCCGGATCCGCAACCGGTACGCGACCCTGCACGCCGCCCGACTCGGCCCCGGCGACGAGGTCACCATCCCGGACGCGCCCTTCGTGCACCTGTACGTGCCCAATGGCACGGTGACCCTGGAGGACAGCGGCCCGCTCGGCACCGGCGACGCCGCCCGGCTCACCATGACCGGCGGCCGGCGGGTGACCGCCGACGAGCCGGCCGAGATCCTCGTCTGGGAGATGCACGCCACCGTCGCCTGACCGCGTCCCGCCCTCGAAGACGCCACACGAACAAGGATGTAGTGGCCTCCCCGGACGGTGAGGCCACTACATCCCGGATCGAGCACGATCATGAGCGCGGCGCGCGTCGTGCAGTGACGCGTTACGCCGGGGACTCGGTGCGGTCGCCGGCCCAGGTGGTGTGGAACGAGCCCTCGCGGTCGACACGCTGGTAGGTGTGCGCGCCGAAGTTGTCCCGCAGGCCCTGGATCAGCGCGGCGGGCAGTCGCTCGGCGCGCAGCGCGTCGAAGTACGCAAGCGACGACGAGAACGCAGGCGTCGGCACACCCGCCCGGGCCGCGTCGGCCACGACCCGCCGCCAGCTCGGCACACCGGCAGCGACAGCCTCGGCGAAGTACGGCGCTACCAGCAGCGTCGGCAGGTCGGGCTGCTCGTCGTACGCCTCGCGGATGCGGTTCAGGAAGCGGGCGCGGATGATGCAGCCGCCCCGCCAGATGGTCGCCGTGCCACCGAGGTCGATGTCCCAGTTGAACTCCTGGCTGCCGGCCCGGATGTGGTCGAAGCCCTGCGCGTACGCGACGATCTTGGAAGCGAGCAGCGCCCGGCGGACGTCCTCCACGAACGTGTCCCGGTCGGCGACCTGCCACTGCTCACCCGCGTCCGGGAAGGCCCGGCGGGCGGCCTCGCGCTGGTCGACGTGCCCGGACAGCGAGCGGGCGAACGTCGCCTCGGCGATCCCGGTGATCGGAATGCCCAGGTCCAGGGCGCTCTGCACGGTCCACCGACCGGTGCCCTTCTGCTCGGCCCGGTCCTGCACGACGTCGACGAACGCGCGGCCGGTCGCCGCGTCGGTGTGCGCGAGCACGTCGGCGGTGATCTCGATGAGGAACGACTCCAGCTCGCCGCCGTTCCAGTCGCGGAAGATCTCCGCGATCTCCGCCGGCTTCGCGCCCAGGCCGGCCCGGAGCAGGTCGTACGCCTCGGCGATGAGCTGCATGTCGGCGTACTCGATGCCGTTGTGCACCATCTTGACGAAGTGCCCGGCGCCGTCCGGCCCGACGTGGGTGCAGCACGGCACGCCGTCCACGTGAGCCGCGATCTTCTCGAACATCGGCCCGAGCTTCGCGTACGACTCGGCGGAACCGCCGGGCATGATGCTCGGCCCGAGCAGCGCGCCCTCCTCACCACCGGAGACGCCGGTGCCGCTGAAGTGCAGCCCCTGCGCGCGCAGCGCCTCCTCCCGACGGCGGGTGTCGGCGAAGTGGGCGTTGCCGCAGTCGACGATGATGTCGCCCTCGTCGAGCAACGGCACCAGCTCGTCGATCACGGCGTCGGTGGGCGCACCGGCCTTGACCATCACGATCACCGCGCGCGGCCGTTCCAGCGACGCCACGAAGTCGGCCATCGACTCACCGGGCACGAAGGCGCCCTCGTCACCGTGCTCGGCGACGAGGCTCCGGGTGCGCTCCGGGGACCGGTTGTGCACGGCCACGGTAAAGCCGTTGCGGGCCAGGTTGCGGGCCACGTTCCGGCCCATCACCGCCAGCCCGGTCACGCCGATCTGCGCCGTCGCCTGCTCAGCCATTCGTGCCGCCACCTCTCGCCGTCGAACTTCCTGCTGCGACCGTATCGCGGCGCGCGGCATCGTGGGCACGTCGTCCCACGGCGGGTCACTGCCTGGTCGCGGCCCGTCCGCCCGGCGCGTCCCCATCCCGACCGGCCAGTCGATCCTCCACACGCGCCACCTTCGCGGTGAGCGCGTCGGTGACCCCGGGCCGGACGTCTGCCTTCAGGACGACGCTCACCCGGGGCGCCTGCGCGGCCACCACGTCGACCGCCCGCTTCACCACCGCCATCACCTCGTCCCACTCACCCTCGACAGTGGTGAACATGGCGTCGGTCCGGTTGGGCAACCCGGACTCGCGGACCACCCGTACCGCCTCGGCAACCAGGTCACCAACGGAGTCGCCGGCGCCGAGCGGGGTGATCGAGAACGCGATCAGCATGCGCCGATCGTGCCAGGAAAATCGGGTGCGCGTCTCATCGGGCGGTGGTTAGGGTTCGGGCATGCGCAACTGACGCCCCTCTTCCCGAGCCGGCCCGCCGCCCCGCGATCGCGGTCCGTGCGCTCCCGGGCGTCGCGCGTCTCCGTCCACCGTTCGGCGGTGTTGACCCGGCCCGGCCCCCGGTGAGCAGTCCCTTCCCCAATCGACAGTCGCGCTGCGACGGTCACCAGCCGATCCGACCGACCGCCGGAGCGCGGGACCGTCGGGACGGTCGGCACCGAAGGAGGCCCGGATGCCTGCCAGGCGCAATCCGAAGAAGACCCGTATCCCCGCTCCAAACCCGCTGGGCACCGACCCGACGGCCGGCCACGGCCCAGCCACGGCCCGGCCGCCCGGGCTGGACCTACCAGTGAATGCGGCCCTGCCGGTGAATGCGGCCCTGCCGGTGAATGCGGCCCTGCCGGTGAATGCGGCCCTGCCGGTGAATGCGGCCCTGCCGGTGAATGCGGCCCTGCCGGCCTTGGCGGTTGAGCCCTCGCTGCCGGCGTTGCCGGTCGAGCCGTCCGGATCGGTCTACGTGCCGGCCGCCGTCGAGGTGCGAGCGGCCGTCGACGTACCGGTGGTGGTCGACGTGCCTGGGGTGGTCGAGGTGCCGGCGGCGCCAGCCGTGCCCCCGGTGGTCGACCCCTCGGCGGCCGTGCGGCCTCCGGCACCCAAGGCCGGACCACCGCAGGCCGGTGGAGCCCGCTCGGTGGGCGGCAAGAGCCAACGGGCCGGCCAGCCCCGCCGCTACGCCTTCCGACGGAGCTGACCAACCCCCGCACCGCCGGGGCGGCCGGGCGGTTGATCCGCTCAAGGTCGGCGACGTGGGGGTATCCGGGCATCGGGATGCCCCCACGTCGGCGATGTGGGGTGGATCATCGCGCGTGTCGAGGGTCATCGCGCGTGTCGAGGATCATCGCGCGTGTCGAGGAGTGAAGGTGGGGAGAGGATCAGCCGATCAGGGGGCGGAAGGTGCCGAGGAGCACGCTCGTCGTCAGGGCTGCTCCGGCCAGCGCGACCGCCCCGGCGATCAGCAGCGCGTCGGCGAGCCCGAAGCGCTGGCGTCGGGCGACGGTACGGGGTGTGTCGCCGTCGAACCCGCGTGCGTCCATCGCGACGGCCAGCCGGGTGCCTCGGCGGATCGCCCCGACCAGCAGCGCGAACGCCGTCGACGTGAACAGCCGCAGCTTCGCCACCGGGTTGCGTCCGGCGTCGACGCCGCGGGCACGCCGGGCCATGCTGATCATCTGCCACTCCTGGCCGAGCAGCGGCACCAGCCGGAACGCGGCAAGCGCGCCGATGGCGAACCGTGCCGGCGCCTTCGCGTTCTGGATCAGCGCGTCCGCCAGGTCGGTCGGGTCGGTGGTGGCGAAGACGATCACGCCGGGCAGGGCCACCGCGAAGATCCGCAGCACCAGGCCGAGAGCGGTGCGCAGCACGCCGGTGCTCACCAGCACCGGCCCGACGTCAAGCAGGACCCGGCCGGACTGGTCGGCGGCGAAGAGCACAAGGGTGACCAGGATGCCTGTGGCGCTGAGCAGCAGGGGCAGGGCGCGGCGGCCCAGCACCCGGTAGCGGACGCCGAACAGTGGCAGGACGGCGAGTTCGACAGCGATGGCGATCGCCGGCGCCACCGGGTCGAGCGTCGCCAGCAGTGTGAACGAGAAGACCAGCGCGGCTGCCACCTTCGCCACCGGGTTGCGGCGGGCCAGCGGGGCGCCGGGCGCGGCCACCGGCTCGAGGGTGATCACCCGCGCTCCAGGGTCACGGTCCGGTCGGCGACCGCGGCGACGAAGTCCAGGTCGTGGGTGACAGTGACCACGCCGTGCCCGGCGTCCCGCAAATCGGCGAAGAGGTCGACCAGTTCCCGCCAGGTCCGCCGGTCCTGCCCGAATGTCGGTTCGTCGCAGATCAGCAGGCGGGGCGCCGTGGCCAGGGCCGTCGCCACGCTCAGCCGCCGCGCCTCCCCGCCCGAGAGGGTGTACGGGTTGGCCGCCGCGAGCCGGGTCAGCCCCAGACGATCCAGCAGCGCCGTGGCGGTCTCCCGCACGGCGGCCTCGGGTTGACCCGTCCGGCGTGGCCCGAGCGCCAGCTCGTCGAAGACGGTGCCGGTGACGAACTGGTGCTCCGGGTCCTGGAAGACCGATCCGATCCGCCGGGCCAGCGCGGGCGCTCGCCAGCGGTGTGGGGGAGCGCGATGGTCCGCCCCCGCCAATTCGACCGAGGCGGTGACGCGGCCGGTGCCCGGTTTGAGCAGGCCGCCGAGCAGCAGCGCCAGGGTGGACTTGCCGGCGCCGTTGGGTCCGCGTACGGCGAGGGCCTCTCCGGCGCGTACCGCCAGGTCGGTGGGGCCCAGCCGGGACGGCAGGCCGAGCCGGTCGGCGGTGAGCAGCACGTCGCCGGGGGCGGCGGTGGCCGTGCGGGGCGCGACGGGGTGACCCGGCACCCAGACGCCTTCCGCGGCGAGGGCGGCGCCGTGTGCGGCGAAGACCGCGTCGGGCGTACCGTCCGCGCGGACCCCGCCGCCGGGCTCCAGGACTACCACCCGGTCGACAAGCGGCAGTGCCTCGGCGACCCGGTGTTCGACAAGGATCAGAGTGGTGTCGGCGTCCAGCGCGCCGGCCACCGCGCCCCGGACCAGGGCGGCCCCGTCCGGGTCGAGGTTGGCGGTCGGCTCGTCGAGAAGCAGCAGACCGGGCCGCAGGGCCAGCGCGCCGGCCAGGGCGAGGCGCTGCTGTTCGCCGCCTGAGAGCGCGGCCGTGCTGCGGTCGCGGGGGTACGGGAAACCGACCCGCCGCAGCGCCTCGTCGACCCGGCGCCAGATCTCGTCGGTCGGCACGCCCCGGTTCTCCATCCCGAACGCGACGTCGTCGCCGCTGCGCGCCATCACCAGTTGGCTCTGCGGGTCCTGGAAGACGATGCCGACCCGTTCCCGCGCCTTGCGGGGGTCGAGCCCGTCGATCTCGACGGTGCCCTCCTGCTCGCCGGAATCCTCGGGCAGCAGCCCGGCCAGCGCGCTGAGCAGGGTGCTCTTGCCGGCCCCCGAAGGCCCGAGCAGCAAAACCCGCTCCCCGGCCTCGACCCGCAGATCCACCCCGCGCAGAGCCCAGGCCCGCCTCCCGGCATGCCGCCACCCGAACCCCCGCAACAAAACCCCGCCCCCCACCCACCCACCCCCTCCGGCCCTCCGGCCTACAGCCGCGTGATCAAGAGGTTTGCGTCAGAATTCCGCCCTCCGATGACGCAAACCTCTTGATCACCGGGGTGGGTGCGGGGGTGGGGTTGGGGGTTGGGGTTGGGGGTGGGGGTTAGATCAGGGCTCGGTTGCGGCCTGCGGGGAAGCGGTCCAGGGCGCCGGTGTTGGCCAGGGCTCGGGTGAGGGCCCAGCCGCCCACACCGGCGATGATCGTGGAGCTGACGATGGTGAGCAGGGCGTACGGGATGCGGTAGTCGCCCAGCGCGTAGTCGACGTTCCAGACGAAGAAGTCGAACAGCGCCGCGCTGAGACCGGTCAGCGCACCGGCGAGCACGGCTGTCGGCAGCCGGAACGACCGGTACCGGAAGGCGGCGAAGGCCAGTTCGGCCCCGAGGCCCTGCACGATGCCCTGGGGGATCACCGTGCCGGCCCACTGGCTGCCCAGCAGCGCGGAGACGACAGCGGCCACCGTCTCGCAGTAGAGCGCGGCGCCAGGCTTGCGGATGACCAGGCCGCCGACCACGGCCGGCAGCAGCCAGACGCCGTAGATCAGGGTCTGCGCCGGCGGGAAGAAGGCGAACGCGCCCTCGGTGGCGCTCCAGACCAGGCCCCAGGCCCAGAAGATGACGCCGAAGGCGACCGCGATCACCGAGGCGACCACGATGTCGATGGTGCGCCAACGGCTTGTGGTGTTGTCCATGCTGTGCTCCCAGTTCAGTGGAACGAACCAGGAGAAGACGCACGCCGCGCGTCCGGTGGCACCGGACTCACGGCGCGGCTGGAGGTCGACCGAACTCCCTGCGCTGGCATTACCCAGATCAGGTTCGAGGGTCTGCGGGCGTGCCCGCACTCTCAGCGCTGTGCGCTCCCCTGTCGGATGTGAAGTTGTCTCGCTGACGCTAGCACCGACCAGGGGTAACGGCCCAGCAGGGCATCCGGTCGCCCGCGCATCCGGACCGGCGCGGCGGCGGCTGGGTAGGCTGACGATCATGCAGGTCGACGCGCGAGGTCTCACGTTCGAGGTACGCACCGGCGGCCCCTCCGACGGCGTCCCCGTCCTCCTGCTGCACGGCTTCCCGCAGCACAGCGGCGAGTGGGACGAGGTGGTGCCGGCACTGCACGCCGCCGGGCTGCGCACGTACGCGCTGGACCAGCGCGGCTACTCGCCGGGCGCCCGGCCGGAGGCGGTGGACAAGTACCGGATTCCCGAACTGGTCGCCGACGTGGTGGCGGTGCTCGACGCGCTCGGTGTGGACGCCGTCCACCTGGTCGGCCACGACTGGGGCGCGATCGTGGCCTGGGCGGTGGCCGCCGCGCACCCCGAGCGGGTCCGTACGTTGACGGCGGTGTCCGTGCCGCACCCGGCGGCCATGGCGCACGCGCTGGGCACCGACACCGAGCAGAAGGCCCGCTCGTCGTACATCGCGCTGTTCCGCAAGCCGGGCAAGGCCGAGAAGGTGCTGCTGGCGTGGCACGCGACGGCGCTGCGCAGGATGCTCGGCGGGGTGGGCGACGCCTCCCGGGTGAACCGTTACGCCGACCCGATGCGGGAGCCGGGCGCGCTCACCGCCGCCCTGAACTGGTACCGGGCCATGTCCCGCGCCGACCTGGCCGCCGTCGGTCCGGTCGCGGTGCCCACCACCTACGTCTGGAGCGACCGGGACATCGCCATCGGGCGGACCGCCGCCGAGGCGTGCGCCGCCAACGTCACAGGCGACTACCGCTTCGTACCGCTGCCCGGGGTGAGCCACTGGATCCCGGACGCCGCGCCCGCCGCGCTGGCCGAGGCGGTCCTGGCCCGGGTCGCCGGGACGGCCTGAGCCGTGCCGGGCGAGCGGGTGCCGGGCGGAGCGGCGCCGGCCGGACGAGCGCCGAGCCGAAGCGCGCCGCGCGGACGAGCGTCGTGACGACGCCCGCCGGCGGGCTGGGCACCCGTCGCTCGATCGCCGCGCAGTTGCGCCTGCTGGGTGTACGCCCCGGTTCGACATTGCTGGTGCACGCCGGGATGCGCCCGCTCGGCTTCGTCTGCGGTGGGCCGCAGGCGCTGGTGCTCGCCGTGCGCGACGCGCTCGGCCCGGACGGAACGATAGTGGTGCCCACCCACACTCCCGACAACAGTGACCCGGCCCAGTGGCGCAATCCGCCGGTTCCCGTGGACTGGTGGCCGCTGATCCGCGCCGAGATGCCGGGCTTCGACCCGGCGGTCACGCCGAGCCGGCACATGGGCGTGTTCGCCGAGACGGTCCGCTGCTGGCCCGCCGCGCAGCGCAGCGGGCATCCCCACGTGTCGTTCGCCGCGCTCGGGCCGACGGCCGAGCAGGTGGTCACCGGGCACGGCCTGGCCGACATGCTGGGCGAGAGGTCTCCGCTGGCCCGGCTCTACGACCTGGACGCCGACGTGCTGCTGCTCGGGGTGGACCACAGCGTCAACACCTCGCTGCACCTGGCCGAGTACCGCCGCCCCGCGCTGGTCCGCGAGCGTCTGGGCGCGGCGGTGCGCACGGCCGACGGTGGCCGCGAGTGGGTGTGGTGGCAGGACGTCCGGCTCGACGCGAGCGACTTCGGCGCGTTGGGCGGGGACCTGGAGGCCACCGGGGCGGTGCGCTCCGGCGCGGTGGGCGCCGGAACGGGGAGGTTGGTACGCCAGCGGGCGGCTGTCGACTTCGCGGAGCGGTGGATGGCCCGCAACCGGACGACGGAGGACGCATGAGTGTGAGCGCCGAGGACTACCTGGCCGTGGTGACCGAGACGATCGGCCGGGTGTCCGCCAGCCAGCGGGAGGCGGTGGGGCGGGCGGCCGACCTGATCGCCGAAGCGGTGCGTGCCGACGGGGTGGTGCACGCCTTCGGCACCGGGCACTCGGAGGCCCTCGCCATGGAGATCGCTGGTCGGGCGGGTGGTCTGGTGCCCACCAACCGGATCGCGCTGCGTGACCTGGTGCTGCTCGGCGGCGAACCGGCCGAGCGTCTCGGGCCGCTGCTGGAGCGGGATCCGGCGGTGGCGCACCGGCTGTGGGAGTTGGCCCCCGTACGGCCCGCCGACGTCTTCGTGCTCGCCTCGAACTCCGGGGTCAACGGCGCGATGGTCGAGTTCGCCACGCTTGTCAAGGAGCATGGTCACCCTCTGGTGGCGATCACCTCGGCGCAGCACTCCGGCCGCATGACGTCCCGCCACCCGTCCGGGCGCAAGCTGGCCGACCTCGCCGACGTGGTGCTCGACAACGGCGCGCCGTACGGCGACGCGACGCTGCCGCTGCCCGGCGGCGGCGCGGTCGGCGCGGTCTCGTCGATCACCGCCGCGCTGCTGGCGCAGCAGGTCACCGTCGAGGTGGTCGCCCGGTTGCTGGCGGCGGGGGAGCGGCCTCCGGTCTACCTGTCGGCGAACATCCCGGACGGCGACGCGCACAACACGGCACTGGAGGCCCGGTACGCCGGCCGGATCCGCCGCGGCTCCTGACACCGAGCACCGGGTGACGGGTGACGGGCTACGGGCGTCGCGGTGCCCTCGGCGCGGTGACCGGGCGGCCGGCGGCGCGGCGACCGGGAGGTGACCGGCCAGGCGACCGGGAGATGACCGGCGGGCTACCGGGAGATGGCCGGGACGTGTCGTGAACCTGTTTCGCGCTCGGCCGGGTGGGGCATTGGCGTTGCTGCCGGCGGCCGGGACCGCCGGCAGTAGCGTCTTTCCGGAGGTAGCGCGTGTCCAAGGAGACCGAGAAGCAGCGCTGGCAGCGCAACTTCGCCGACCTGTTGCAGGAGCTGCGCGTCGCACAGACCGGCGTGCAGATCCTCTTCGCCTTCCTGCTCACCCTGCCGTTCAGCAACGGGTTCACCCGGACCAGCGAGTTCCAGCGCGACGTCTACATCGTCGCGCTGCTCGCCGCGGCCGCCGCCACCGCGCTGATCATCTCGCCGGTGGCGTTCCACCGGGCGCTGTTCCGCCAGGGTCGCAAGCCGGAGCTGGTGCGGTTCGCGCACCGGATGGCCACCGGCGGTCTCGCCTTCATGCTGATCGCGGTGATCAGCGCGGTGCTGCTGATCACCGATTTCGTGCTGGACCGGCCGATCGCGTTCGTGCTCAGCGCGGTGGCCGGGCTCTGGTTCCTCGCGTTCTGGGTGATCCTGCCGTTCGCCAGGCGTAACTGGGGTGACGACGACATCGACGACGAGGACGACGACCCGGATGCGGTCGGAGGTCGCTGAGCACGTCGATCCGCACGCAGCGCTACCCCTGGGTAACAACCGGGGGTAGCGTGGCGGTAGTCGCGCATGTCGACGCGGTCCGGGCGGGTCCAGCCGGGACGCCGGGGACGCGCAACAGCCGCAGCCGCACCGAGCTTCGAGGGGGCAGCCGTGACCACGACGCAGAACGGCCGACCGGCACCGGACGGCCCCGACTCCGAATCCGCACCCGACACCGCAGGCGGCGCGGCCCCGTTGCCCGCCGAGGCCGGGCAGGTCTCCGAGAAGGAGGCCCGGCAGGTCGCCGAGGCCGCCCGGGAGTCCACCTGGGACCGACCCAGTTTCGGCAAGGAGTTGTTCCTCGGGCGGTTCCGGCTCGACCTCATCGACCCGTGGCCGCGCTCCGACCCCGACGACGTGGCGCGGGGCGAGGAGTTCCTCGGCCGGTTCCGCGCGTTCCTCACCTCCGAGGTGGACGGCGCCGCCATCGAGCGGGACGCCTCCATTCCGGACTCGGTGTTCCACGGCCTGGCCGACCTCGGCGCGTTCGGCATGAAGATCGACCGGAAGTACGGCGGCCTCGGGCTGAGCAACCTGCACTACTGCCGGGCGCTGATGCTGGCCGGCTCGGTCAGCCCGGCGATCGGCGCGTTGCTCTCGGCCCACCAGTCGATCGGGGTGCCACAGCCGCTGAAGATGTTCGGCACCGCCGAGCAGAAACAGCGCTTCCTGCCCCGGCTCGCCGCGGGCGAGGTCTCGGCGTTCCTGCTCACCGAGCCGGACGTGGGCTCCGACCCGGCCCGGCTCGCCACCACCGCCGAGCCGACCGAGGACGGCGCCGGCTACCGGCTCAACGGGGTGAAGCTCTGGGCCACCAACGGCATCGTCGCCACCCTGCTGGTGGTGATGGCCCGGGTGCCGGCCGCCGAGGGCCGGCGTGGAGGGATCACCGCGTTCGTGGTGGACGGCGACAGCGCGGGCATCACTGTGGAACGGCGCAACGAGTTCGTCGGCCTCCGCGGCCTGGAAAACAGCCTGACCCGGTTCCACGACGTGTTCGTACCTGCGGAGAACGTCATCGGCGGCGAGGGCAGGGGTCTCAAGATCGCCCTGACCACGTTGAACACCGGTCGGCTCTCGCTGCCGGCCATGTGCGTGGGCGCCGGCAAGTGGTCGTTGAACGTGGCCCGGGGGTGGGCCGCCGACCGGGTCCAGTGGGGCCGGCCGGTGGGCGAGCACGAGGCGGTCGCCCAGAAGCTCTCCTTCATCGCCGCCACCACGTACGGCATGGAGACCATGCTCGACCTGTGCTGCCTGCTCGCCGACGACGACCGCAACGACATCCGGATCGAGGCGGCGCTGGTCAAGCTGTACGCCAGCGAGATGGCCTGGAAAATCGCCGACGAGCTGATCCAGATCCGGGGCGGTCGCGGCTACGAGACGGCAGACTCGCTGGCCGCCCGCGGAGAACGCCCGGCCAACGTCGAGCAGGTGCTCCGCGACCTGCGGATCAACCGGATCTTCGAGGGCTCGACCGAGATCATGCATCTGCTGATCGCCCGGGAGGCGGTCGACGCCCACCTGTCGGTGGCCGGCGACATCATCGACCCGGACGCCGGGCTCGGCCGCAAGGCGCGCGCCGGAGCACGAGCGGGCGCGTTCTACGCGAGGTGGCTGCCCACCCTCGCGGTCGGCAGGGGCCAGAGCCCATCGGCGTACGCCGAGTTCGGCCCCCTGGCCGCGCACCTGCGGCAGGTGGAACGGTCGTCGCGCAAGCTGGCCCGGTCGACGTTCTACGCGATGTCCCGCTGGCAGGGAAAGATGGAGCGCAAGCAGGCGTTCCTCGGTCGTGTGGTGGACATCGGCGCGGAGCTGTTCGCGATGTCCGCCGTCTGTGTCCGGGCGTCCGCCGAGCGCGACACCCGGCCGGAGAACGTCGAGCTGGCGGACCTGTTCTGCCGGCAGGCCCGGGTCCGGGTGGACGCGCTGTTCGCCGCACTCTGGGACAACACCGACTCCGTCGACACCGCCGCCGCCAAGCGGATCCTCGCCGGGCGCTACGCGGGGCTGGAGGAGGGCGTCATCACCCCGTCAGACGAGTTGCCGTGGGTGGCCCGCTGGTCGCCCGGCCCGTCCACCGCCGAGGACGTCCGCCGCCGCATCCCGCCGAAGCCGTGACGCAAGCCGCCCGGCCCCTCGGGTCGCCCGGCTGTCGGGGCGCCCGGCTGTCGGGTCGCCCGGCCGGAGCGTCGCCGGCTGCCCGCGGCAGGGGTCAGCGGGAGACCGCCCAGGCCAGCACCGCCGCCAGGATCAGGCCGTTGAGCACCGCCAGGCCCAGGTACGCCGCGGGCGGGATCTTCTTGCCCCTGCGGACGAAGGAGACCAGGACGGCGGCGTAGCCGAGCAGCAGCACGGCGATGACGATCAGGAAGTAGAACACCCGAAGACCCTAACGGCCCCGGCTGCGTAGGCCGAGTTGGCGCAGCTCCAGGGCGGCCAGCGCGTCGACTGTCGCGTCGTCGCCGCGTCGCCACGCCTCGGCGACGTCCGGCGCGATCCGGGTCAGTCGGCCCAGCGGCTGGGTGGCGAGCGCGCGCAGGGCGAGCAGGTCCCGTCCGGCCGGCCCGGCGGCGAGCTTCGCGGCCGATCCGGCCCGGCGCATCCAGCGCAGCCGCAGCGGCAGCCAACCGAACAGCACCAGGCCGAGCGGGAAGATCAGCACCGCGATGGTGAGGGCGAGGGCGAGCTGGTCGACCAGGTGCTGCTGGTCGCGGCCGGCGTCGGCGAGCCCTCGGGCGGCGTCGGCGGCCCGCTGGAAGGGCGCGGTCAGCTCGTCACCGACCAACGGCACCCGGCGGACCTTGCCACCGGCGTCGGCGAGGTTGTCGGCGAGGCCACTGCCGGCGCCCTCCAGCTTCTGCCCGGGTACGGCGAGCTTCTGCACCAGATCGTGCAGCCAGAGCGCGGCGCGGATCGCGACGTACACCCAGGCGACGACGAGCAGGTCGGTGAGCAACTGGCGGACGGCGGTCGGAAACCGATCGGCGTAGATCTTCACGCCGGACAGCGTGCCACGAACGGCTCCGCCCCGGCACCCGTCGATCGGTGGTCGGAGAGGCCGGCGGCGGGTTTCAGTGGACGCAGGCCGGGCAGGTGCCGAAGATCTCCAGGGTGTGGCTGACGTCGGCGTAGCCGTGCTGCGCGGCGACCCGGTCTGCCCAGCTCTCCACCGCGGGGCCGGCGACCTCGACCGTACGCCCGCAGGCCCGACAGACCAGGTGGTGGTGGTGCCCCTCGCTGCACCGGCGGTAGAGGTGCTCGCCGCCCGGCGGGCGCATCACGTCGATCTCGCCCGCGTCGGCAAGCCCCTGGAGGGTGCGGTAGACAGTCGTGAGGCCGACCCGCTCACCGCGCTGCCGGAGCATCGCGTGCAGGTCCTGGGCGCTGTGGAAGCCCTCCATCTCGCCCAGCAGCGCGCTCACCGCCGAGCGCTGCCGGGTGTTGCGCACTGCGGCGCCGCTCTCGCTCATGACCCCTCCCCGGCGTGGCTGACCGCGTCCGCCACGATGTGCGCGACGTGCTCGTCGACGAGGCTGTAGGCGATCTCCCGGCCCCGGCGGGAACCGCGCACCACGCCCGCCCCGCGCAGCACCCGCAGGTGCTGGGACACCAGCGGTTGTGCGGCGCCCAGCTTCTCCACCAGCTCGTGCACGCACCGCTCGCCGCCGGCCAGCTCGCTGACGATGGCCAGCCGGATGGGCGCCGACAGGGCCCGGAGCAGCTCGCTGGCTCCGTCGAACCCCTCGTAGCCCGTTGCGCTGGTCATCTTGCAACGGTAACCAATACCACCGACATCCGCCGATCAGCCTCGGTCGAGTACGACCTCGTGCGGTTCCGGCACCGGCACGGGGGCCTGCGCGGTGCGACGGCGTACGGCCCGCCAGATCGCGCCGGCCACGGCCACCACCAGGAAGGAGGCGATCGCCAGCAGCACCACCGAGGCGCCGGGCGGGGTGTCGGCGGTGGCCGCCACCCAGACACCGGAGCCGGCGGCGAAGAACCCGAGCGCCATGGCGGCGGTCATCGTGCTGCGGAAGCCCCGGGTGATCTGCTGGGCGGTGGCCACCGGAACGACCATCAGCGCGCTGATGAGCAGCACCCCGACGGCCCGCATCGCGATTGTCACAGTGACCGCGGTGGTGACCGCGATCAGCAGGTTGAGGGTGCGCACCGGCAGGCCGGAGACGCGTGCGTACTCCTCGTCGTGGCTGATCGCGAAGAGCGCCGGCCGCAGCACGATCATGGTGATCAGGATCGCCGCACCGAGCACTCCGACGGTGATCAGGTCGCTGGTCGAGGTGGAGAGCAGCGACCCGAACAGGTAGGCGTTGAGGTTGGCGCTCGTCGCGTCCGACAGGCCGACCAGTAGGACGCCGCCGGCGATGCCGCCGTAGAAGAGCAGTGCCAGGGCCAGGTCGCCGGAGGTCCGCCCACGAGCGCGGACGACCTCGATGGCGATCGCGCCGACCGTGGCGACGATCACCGCCACCAGCACCGGCGAGCGGTTGAGGAGCAGGCCGGCGCCGACGCCTGTCAACGCCACGTGCCCGATGCCGTCGCCGATGAGCGTCAGTCGGCGCTGCACCAGATAGATGCCGAGCGCCGGAGCGGCCAGGCCGATCACCAACGCGCCGATCAGGGCGCGCTGCATGTAGGGGTACTGGAAGAGTTCCATTTCTCAGTTGCTCCACAGCCCGGCGGGCTCGTCGGGACCGTGCGGGTGCACGTGGTCGTGGTCGGGCTCCGCGTGGTGGCCGGCCGGGTCCGGAACCGCGCCGTCGTGACAGATGCCGCCCTGGTGGACGACGACCGCCCGGGTGATCACCGGTCGCAGCGGGCCCAGCTCGTGTGCCACCAGCAGCACCGTCCCGCCGTCGGCGACGAAGTCGCGCAGCGCGCCCGCGAACGCCTCCTGGCTGGCCGCGTCGACCCCGGCTGTGGGCTCGTCGAGGATCAGCAGCTCCGGCTGGCCGGCCAGCGCGCGGGCGATCAGGGTGCGCTGCTGCTGACCGCCGGAGAGGGTGGCCACCGGGTCGCTGCCCCGGTCGGCGAGCCCGACCGCGCGCAGGGCCGAGTCGACTGCGGCCCGGTCGGCGGCGCCTGGTGGACGGAGTACGCCCCGGCGGGCCAGCCGGCCGGAGGCCACCACCTCGCGGACCGTGGCGGGCACGCCTCCGCCGGCGCCGAGACGCTGCGGGACGTACCCGATGCGCTGCCACTGGCGGAACTGGCGCAACGGCCTGTCGAAGAGGGTGATCGAGCCGGCGCCGAGCGGCACGAGGCCGAGGATCGCGCGGATCAGCGTGGACTTGCCGGAGCCGTTTGCCCCGAGCACCGCGACCACCTCCCCGGCGGTCACGGTGAGCGAGACGTCCCGGAGCACCGGGCGGCCGTCGTAGCCGACCGCGCCGTGCTCGACGGTGATGACGGGGGCGCTCACGAGCAGCTCAACGCCGTCCGCAGGGTCTGCAGGTTGGTACGCATCACCGAAAGGTAGTCCGAGCCGCTGCCCGCGGCGAGCCCTTCGATCGGGTCGAGCACCGCGGTCTTCGCGCCGACCTGACCGGCGATGGTCTCGGCGACCTTCGGGCTGACAAGCGACTCGAAGAAGATCGTGCTGGCCCGGTGCTCCTTGGCCTTCTCGATGACCTGTGCGAGCCGCTGTGGCGAGGGCTCGACGTCGGGGGTCAGCCCGGTGATGCCGACCTGGTCGAGCCGGTAGCGGTCGGCCAGGTAGCCGAACGCGGCGTGGCTGGTCACGATCTCCCGCCGCTGGCAGGTCGCCAGGCCCTGGGTGAACTCGCCGTCGAGGGTCGTGAGGTCGGCGCGCAGCGCCGTGGCGCGGGCGGTGTAGTCGGCGGCGTGGGCCGGATCGACAGTGCCGAGACGCTTGGCGAGCTGGTCGCCGATGTCGGCGAGGCGGGTCGGGTCGAGCCAGACGTGCGGGTCCTTGGCGTGCCCGTGCTGCTCCTCGCCCTGCTCCTCCTCGCCCTGGTGGTTGTGGCCACCGGCGCTCGCGTCCAACAGCGGCTGCACGCTTGCCACGTCGAACACCCGGTCATCGTCGTCCTGCGCGACCGCCTCGTCCACCGCAGGCTGGAAGCCCTTGAGGTAGACGATCATTTCGGCCTCGGTGACCTGACCGACCTGGCTCGGGCTCAGCTCCAGGTCGTGCGGCTCGGCGCCGGGCTTGGCCAGGTTCGTCACGCGGACCGCGTCACCGCCGACGCGCTCGGCGAGGAACTGGAGGGGGTAGAACGCGGCAACCACGTCGACCCGTTGGGGGTCGGCGCCGGCGGCGCCGCCGGTGGAGCAGCCGGCACCGGCGCTCAGGGCGAGCAGGGCGGTCGCGGCGGCCAGGACACGGGACGTGGTGCGGTTGGTCATGTCCCCAACTGTCCGTGGTAACGACAATGATTGTCAAAAACGCATGCTTGCATGTCAGAGCAGCTTCGCCAGACCCACCGTGACCAGCAGGGTCAGCATCAGCAGCCGGATCAGCCGGGTCTGCGGCGCCTGAACCGGCCAGGTGGTCGCCAACAGGGCGATCAGGACGGCGGCGAGGGCCAGCGTCAGCAGCCCGCCGACCACCCCCGGCGTGAAGAACGCCACAAGCACCACCACCAGGGTGAGCAGGAACACCGACGTCGGGTTAGCCCCGGCCAACCGGGCCAGCAGAGGGCGCTGCGTACGCTGCATCCCACAGACTCTACGAGGAGGAACCCCAGGTGCTGGTGACCAACCGGTTCGTGGTCGACGTCGATGTCGCCGACGGCTTCACCGAACGGGCGCACAACGCCCTCACCGCGCTGGCCGCCTGCCCCGGCTACCTGCGCGGCCAACTGGTCCGAGCCCTGGACGACCCCCGGTACTGGTCACTCGTCACCGAGTGGGAGTCGGTAGGCACCTACCGGCGGGCGCTGGGCGCGTTCGAGGTAAAGGTCAGCGCGGTGCCGTTGCTCGCCGAGTCGGTCGACGAGCCGTCCGCGTACGAGGCGCTGGCCAGCGCCGCACCCGGGGGAGCCGTGGTGGTCGCCGAGAGTGATCGGGCTGCGGGTCCTTACCGCTGAGCGGCAGGACACTACGCTGCTCCTATGACCGCACCCGCCCCGCCGCCCGGTCCCGGTGTGGCTCCGCCGTTCGCCGCGCCGCCCACCGAGGGTCGTCGCAAACGGCTCTGGATCGGCCTCGGCGTCGGCGCCCTCGCCGTGCTGCTCTGCTGTGGCGGAGGAGGCACGGCAGTCGTGGGCCTGGCCGTGAGCGGCGTGCAGGCGGTCCGCGAGCAGGGCCGCACGGTCACCGACGACTACTACCAGGCGCTCGTCGAGCGGAACTACGGCCGGGCGTACGACCAGCTCTGCGACGACGCGCAGCGGCGCGAGTCCCGCCCCGAGTTCGAGCGGCGGGCGGCCGCCGAGCCGCAGGTCACCGCGTTCCGGGTGGGTGAGGTGGACACCAACAACCTGACCGTCCCGGTCGACGTGACCCTCGACGGGGGTGGCCGGGAGCGCCAGCAGGTCAGCCTGGGCCAGGACGGTCAGACCGGCGGCATGGAGGTCTGCGGGGTGAGCTGACCCCGCCCCCCGGTATTCTGCTGGGCTCGGGACGCCGGTGGTCGTACCGTTGTCCCGAACCGACCCGATCCATCCACATCTCGCCCCCGCCGACCGCCAGCCGGCGTAGGAGGAAACATGCCAGCCGACCGTATCGACGCCGTCGTCAGCCTCGCCAAGCGCCGAGGCTTCGTCTTCCCCTCCAGCGAGATCTACGGAGGCACCCGATCGGCGTGGGACTACGGTCCGCTCGGCGTGGAGCTCAAGGAGAACGTCCGCCGGCAGTGGTGGAAGACAATGGTCCAGCAGCGCGACGACGTCGTCGGCCTCGACTCCGCGGTGATCCTGGCTCGCAAGGTGTGGGAGGCGTCCGGCCACATCGCCGAGTTCGTCGACCCGCTCACCGAGTGCCAGTTCTGCCACAAGCGGTTCCGGGCCGACCACCTGGAGGAGGCGTACGAGGCCAAGCACGGCCACGCGCCGGCCTCGCTCGCCGAGCTGAACTGCCCCAACTGCGGCAACAAGGGCACCTTCACCGAGCCGAAGATGTTCAACGGCCTGATGAAGACCTACCTCGGCCCGGTGGAGAGCGACGAGGGGCTGCACTACCTGCGCCCGGAGACCGCGCAGGGCATCTTCGTCAACTACAAGAACGTCGAGACGGTCGCCCGCAAGAAGCCGCCGTTCGGCATCGCGCAGACCGGCAAGTCGTTCCGCAACGAGATCACCCCGGGCAATTTCATCTTCCGGACCCGCGAGTTCGAGCAGATGGAGATGGAGTTCTTCGTCGAGCCGGGCACCGATGAGGAGTGGCACGAGTACTGGCTCCAGGAGCGCTGGAACTGGTATCTCGACCTCGGTCTGTCGGCGGACAATCTGCGCCTCTACGAGCACCCCGCGGAGAAGCTCTCGCACTACTCGAAGCGCACTGTCGACATCGAGTACCGCTTCCAGTTCGGCGGCACCGAGTTCGCCGAGTTGGAGGGTGTCGCCAACCGCACCGACTTCGACCTCTCCACGCACAGCAAGCACTCCGGCGTCGACCTGTCGTACTTCGACCAGACCAAGAGTGAGCGCTGGATGCCGTACGTCATCGAGCCGGCCGCCGGTCTGACCCGCGCCGTGCTCGCCTTCCTGCTGGAGGCGTACGACGAGGACGAGGCGCCCAACACCAAGGGCGGCGTGGACAAGCGCACGGTGATGCGGTTCGACCCGCGGCTGGCCCCGGTGAAGGTGGCGGTGCTGCCGCTGTCGCGCAACGAGGCGCTCTCGCCCAAGGCGAAGGACCTCGCGACGCTGCTGCGCAAGCGCTGGGTGGTGGAGTTCGACGACTCGCAGGCGATCGGCCGCCGCTACCGCCGGCAGGACGAGATCGGCACCCCGTTCTGCGTCACGGTCGATTTCGACACTCTGGACGACAACGCCGTGACGGTGCGGAACCGCGACACCATGGGCCAGGAGCGGGTCTCCCTGGACCAGGTCGAGCGTTACCTGATCGAGCGCCTTCCCGGCTGCTGACCCGATGGCGAAAGTGCCTCCTCTCCACCGCCGTGGAGAGGAGGCACTTTCGGTTCCGGGCCAGGGACGGGACACGAGACGAAATCGGTTGTCGGCAATTGTCGACCGGCGGCGGGTCGCGGCCGATGAAATCAATTCAACGCCATTCTTCGATATCGTGGTCTCAGTCGGAAGAAAGTGAGACGACGTTGGCGAAGCGATTTACTGTCCTCCGCTTGACCGCTGCGGCGTCGATTGTCGCGGGCCTGCCGGCGCTTGCGGGCTCCTCGGCCCACTACAGCGCCGCCCGGCCTGCGCCCGCCGAGGTTGCCGCCCACGCCAGCCCGCTGCCGAACGCGTCGGCGTCCCGCGGGTCGAGCGGTCCCCTCGCCATGGTCACGTCGTCCGTCGAGGGGATGATCGAGGCCGCCCAGGAGAGGCCCGAGCCGCCTGTCGCGTCCCGGCGCGCTCGCAAGCCGGTCGCGTCCCCCGGGACCGGTACGACACGTCTCTCGCCCGTCACGGCGATCCACTCGCAGACCGCGGTCGACCGAGGAGCGCTGGTCACCTGGACGACGTCGCCGACGTGCCTCCTGGCGGGGCACGACACGATGGGTTGGGCGTGGCTGGACGACCTCGCGACAGGGACTGTGGTGCGGGTCGGGTCGGGGCCGTGCACGGGTACCTATCGGGTGGTCGGGCATCGGTGGCAGCCGCGCAAGGGCGGCTCGCTGCCATCCTGGATGAGCCACTACGACCTCGTGCTCCAGACCTGCACGGGGCGGAGCGGGACGGGATTCAGCACCGCCCGACGGGTGGCTCGCTAGGTCGGCCCCGGGCGCCCGCCGTGTGCCAGGCATAGGTGGAGGAACCTCTCCTTATAATCGGAGAGTGACTGATGTTGCGGTGGCGACCGGACGCCCGTTGACCCTGGGCGGCTACCAGGTGTGGCCGCCGGTGGTGCTCGCGCCGATGGCCGGGATCACCAACGTCGGGTTTCGCCGGCTCTGCCGCGAGCAGGGCGGCGGCATCTACGTCTGCGAGATGATCACGACCCGGGCGCTTGTCGAGCGCAACCCGAAGACGCTGCGCATGATCGCGTTCGGTGACGACGAGCAGCCGCGCAGTCTCCAGCTCTACGGCACCGACCCGGAGGTCACCGCCGCCGCCGTGCGGATCGTCGTCGAGCGCGACCTGGCCGACCACATCGACCTCAACTTCGGCTGCCCGGTCCCCAAGGTCACCCGGCGCGGCGGCGGTGCGGCGCTCCCGTGGCGACGCCGGCTCTTCGCCCGCCTGGTGCGGGCCGCGGTGGACGCCGCCGCACCCTCCGGGGTGCCGGTCACCGTGAAGATGCGCAAGGGCATCGATGACGACCACCTGACGTACGTCGAAGCGGGGCTCGCCGCCCAGGACGCCGGCGTTGCCGCGGTGGCCCTGCACGGGCGGACGGCCGCGCAGCGCTACTCGGGCACCGCCGACTGGGACGCGATCGCCACGCTGAAGCAGGCCCTCGACGTGCCGGTGCTCGGCAACGGCGACATCTGGGAAGCCGACGACGCGCTGCGGATGATCGCCCACACCGGGGTCGACGGCGTGGTCGTCGGGCGCGGCTGCCTCGGCCGGCCGTGGCTGTTCGCCGATCTGGAGGCCGCCTTCAACGGGCGGCCCGAGCGGCGCCTGCCCACCCTCGGCGAGGTGGCGGTGACCATGCGCCGGCACGCCGAGCTGCTCGTCGACCAGTTCGTGGCCGGCGCCCGCAACCCGGCCCGCGGTGAGCGGGACGGCTGTACCGACTTCCGCAAGCACGTCGCCTGGTACCTGAAGGGCTTCCCGGTCGGTGGCGAACTGCGTCGCTCGCTGGCGATGATCGAGAGCCTGGCCCAGCTCGACGACCTGCTCGGCAAGCTCGACCCGGCGGAGCCTTTCCCGGTGGCCGCCCTGGGTCAGCCGCGCGGGCGTACCAACTCGCCGGGCAAGGTCTTCCTCCCGGACGGCTGGCTGGCCAGCCGGGACGACGACACCGTCCCCGAGGGCGCCGAGATGGACGACTCCGGCGGCTGAGCCCCTTGGTCGGCTGAGCAGAGATGCCCCGCGAAGATGCCTGCCGAACCCGGCCTCGGCGCAGGGCCGGCAGGTGAGTTCGGCGACCTGTCGAGCTGATGTCGTGAACGAATCACCCGGCCCGGCCCGGCCCGGCCCGGCCCGGCCCGGCCATCCTCTGCTTCGTTCGCGGCCCGGCCCGGCCATCCTCTGCTTCGTTCGCGGCCCGGCCCGGCCATCCTCTGCTTCGTTCGCGGCTCGGTCGGCCATCCCCTGATTCGTTTACGACATCAGCTCCAAAGGACCCGTGACGCGGTCGGCGGGTTGCCTGCTGTGCTCTGGACAGCAGGCAACCCCGTCATGCCGAAAGGGCCGGACCCCTGGTGGGGTCCGGCCCTGTCGGTTTGTGTGTTCGCGGGGTCAGCTGGTGGCGTAGCCGCGGGTGGCGATCCAGTCGGCGAGGTGCTCGATGGTGACGTCGTAGGAGGCGGTGTTCGGGTCGGCCGAGTCGGCGATCCTCACGATCGTGCCGTTGTCGCGGTAGCCCACGACGCTGATGTAGTGCCCGCCCTCGAACGAGTGGGTGCCGCCGTCGGTGTCGGTGGTGGTGCCGGCGATGTTGGCGACCACGGCCCGGCCGTTGTCGACGGTCTTGACCACGTCGGCGCGCAGCGTATCGGTCTGTGTGGCGTCGGCGTCGGGCTTGCTGATCTCCACGGAGTGGTAGGCGTCGGCCTTGCCGGTCTCCTTGTTCAGTACCGGGGTGATGTCGTTGATGCTGTTGGTGCCGGCCTCGGTGGTGCCCATCTCCTTGGCCATGTCGTCGACGCTGATGTCCTTGCCCTGCACGGACAGGGCGTTACGGGCCGCGGCGGGGCCGCAGTAGTAGAAGTTCGGCTGCGCCTGGTAGCGGACGCCGAGTTGACGCTCACCCGACGGCTTACGGTCGGTCTGGGTCTGGGTGGTGGGCTTGTCGGTGCTCGGCGCGGCGAACGCGGTCGTCACCGGGCCGGCGATGGCGCCACCGGTGAACGCCAGGCCAGCAGCGGTCAGAGCGGTCTTACGAATCAGATCGGTACGCATGATGGCGTGCTCCTCTGCATCGGGGGTGCGCGGCACACCCCATGGGGGACGGGGGTGCCGCGGCGTGCTGGGGGAAGGTTCTGGGGTTCTGCCCGGCGGCCCGAGGGGGCCGGCGTCGGGACAACGTGTAACCGTGCGGGGCGGCGGGTCATTCCGCCGGGCTCTCGACGGTCGCGGTGCTCGGGTGGTGCGGGGGTGTAACCGTGGCGACCGGCGGGGTGTTCCCGGCGACGGCCGCACGGGCCAGCACGTGGTGCTGCTCGGCCCTGCGGGGGTGTAACCGTGGGGGCCGGTCGGGTGTTCCCGGCGGCTGCCGTGCGCCGCGGCCCGGGGGTCGCGGCGGCATGCCAGGTATAACGACCGCGCCGGGCCCACGATTCCGCCGCCCGGGTGGCACCGACCACGGGACGCAAACTCTGATACCGGACAAAAACTCACGTCCCTGGCGGTCAGTCGGGGCCAGTCCTCGATCACGTTTTGGCGGGGACCTACGGGGTTGTCGGGTCGTGCTGGGGTGCGCGGTCCTGCCGGGGAATCGCGGGCGTTGCCGGCCAGGGGATCTCGGGGGCGCGGTGGAAGGTGATGCCGGCCGTGGACCAGCGCGGGCCGTGCCCGGCCAGGCGCTCCCGGAACCCGGCCCAGTCGTGTGCGGCCCGGGGCGACCAGCCCAGCTCGGCGATGGCGGGCAGTCGGGGAAACAGCATGAACTCGACGTCGGTGAGCGAGGTGACCGATTCGGTCCACAGCGGGGCCTCCACGCCGAGGACGGCCGTGGTGGGCACGCCGGCGACGTGCGTGCCGGGATCCCAGTCGTACGCCCGACGTACGTCGATCAGGCCGGCCCAGTCGTGCCCGATCGGGGTGTCCTCGGCGTACTTCATGTCCAGGTAGGCGTGGTTGCCGGGGGAGAGGACCAGTCGGGCGCCCCGCCGGACCGCGTCGGCAGTGGTGGGATCGTCGGCGTCGGTACCCCACCACTGCAGGACGCGCCCGTCGAGGTGTGCGGCCGGGGCGAGCTGGTGCCACCCCACCACTGCCTTGCCGGTCTCGGCGACGATCCGCTGCGCCCGCTCCACGAAGTCGGTGTAGACCGCGCCCTTGACCTTGAACGCCTCGTCGCCGCCGATGTGCAGCCACGGCCCGGGGGTGAGGGCGGCCACCTCGCCGAGCACGTCGGCGATGAAGTCGTACGTCTGCTCGTCGGCCGGGTCGACGTAGCTGAAGCCGACCTCGGTGCCTGTGTACGGCGGCGGCGCGGTCTTGTCCGGTGCGAGCTGGGGGTACGCGACGAGCGCCGCGTTGGTGTGGCCGGGAAGGTCGATCTCCGGGACCAGCGTGACGTGGCGGGCGGCGGCGTGGGAGACGATCCGCCGGTAGTCAGCCTTGGTGTAGTGGCCGCCGGGGCCACCGCCGACCTCGCTCGCCCCGCCGACGGTGGCCAGCTTCGGCCAGGAGTCGACGGCGATGCGCCAACCCTGGTCGTCGGTGAGGTGCAGGTGCAGGTGGTTGAGCTTGTAGCGGGCGAGGTGGTCGATCACCCGCAGGACGTCCTCGACGGCGAAGAAGTGCCGCGCCACGTCGAGCATCGCGCCCCGGTAGGGGAAGCGGGGGCGGTCGAGGATCGTGCCACCGGGCAGCGCCCAGCGTGTGGTCACCGGGGTCGGGCTCTCCACAGCGGCGGGGAGTAGCTGCCGGAGCGTCTGGACGCCGTAGAAGAGACCTGTCGCGGTGCTGGCGACGACGCGTACCTCGGTGCCTGTCACGTCGAGCCGGTAGCCCTCCGCGCCGAGGTCGGCGGGGGGTGCGGGGGCCGGGCTGGCGGGCGTGGCGGCCAGGGTGAGCGTCAGCGTGCCGGTCGGCGCGACCTCGAGGGTGTCGGCGATCGGCAGGGGGAAGCCGGTTGCCGGCCGGAGCAGCTCGGCGAGGTGGTCGGCCACCTCGCGGGCGCCCGGGTGGGCGGTGACCCGGATGGCGGTGTCCCCGGTGAGCACGAAGGTGGCGCTGGGGTCCGCTTCGACCCGCTCCGGCGCCGGTACGACGGTGTCGAGGCGTACCGCTGGGGCGAGCAGGTCGTCGCCGGCCGCCCGCGCGGCGAGCACGGCCAGGTCGCCGGCCCCCGGCTGGTGCGTGGGAAGCGCGGCCGCGTCGGCGGGGGTGGCCGTCGGGATCGGCTCGGTGGCGGTCGGCTCGGTGCTCGGCTCGGGGGCGGGGGAGGAGAGCGGAAGGGATGACACGACGACGGCTCCGGAGGGGGTTATTCGCGTCGGATATGGCAAAAGTGAGCTTCGGCAGAACCAGTGGCGTCAACAATACGAGGACCGGGGATATTGCGTGATCGTGCGCGTGGAAGCGTTCCCAAAAACCGGTACGAACGCGGATAGTCGTGATAGCTGTGCCTATTGTCACCGAACGGTCCCAGGCCGCCCGATCTTCGCTTAACCTTCGCCCTGAACCTTCGTTAAGTGTCAATCCGGCGCGCGTGGGAGGCTCTGGTGGCAGCGCAAGAGACCGACGAACACAAGTACGTCTACGACTTCTCCGAGGGCAACAAGGATCTCAAGGATCTGCTCGGCGGCAAGGGGGCCAACCTCGCCGAGATGACAAACCTCGGCCTGCCCGTCCCGCCCGGCTTCACCATCACCACCGAGGCCTGCCAGGCGTACCTCGCGACCGGGCGGGAGCCGGACGGCCTCGCCGGTCAGATCGAGACGCACCTGGAGGCGCTGGAACGGGCGATGGGCAAGCGCCTCGGCGACCCGCAGGACCCACTGCTGGTGTCCGTCCGCTCCGGGGCCAAGTTCTCCATGCCCGGCATGATGGAGACCGTCCTCAACGTCGGCCTCAACGACGAGAGCGTGGTCGGGCTCTCCGCGCAGGCAGGTCAGAACGACAGGTTCGCCTGGGACTCGTACCGCCGGCTGATCCAGATGTTCGGCAAGACCGTCTGCGAGGTGCCGGGCGAGGAGTTCGAGCACGCCCTGGACGAGGCCAAGAACGCCAAGGGCACCCACAACGACCTGGATCTGGACGCCGACGACCTGCGGGGGCTTGTCGACGCGTACAAGAAAATCTTCGCCAAGCACACCGGTCGGGAGTTCCCGCAGCAGCCGCGTGAGCAGCTCGACCTGGCCATCCGGGCGGTCTTCGAGTCGTGGAACGCCGAGCGCGCGGTGCTCTATCGCCGCCAGGAGCGCATCCCCGCCGACCTCGGCACCGCGGTCAACGTGGTGACAATGGTCTTCGGCAACCTGGGCCCCGACTCGGGCACCGGCGTCGCCTTCACCCGCGACCCGGGCAGCGGCGCGCAGGGCATCTACGGCGACTACCTGGCCAACGCGCAGGGCGAGGACGTGGTCGCCGGCATCCGCAACACCGTGCCGTTGCAGGAGTTGGAGCAGCTCGACAAGTCCTCCTACGACGAGCTGCTCGGCATCATGGCCCGGCTTGAGGAGCACTACCGGGATCTGTGCGACATCGAGTTCACCATCGAGCGCGGCAAGCTGTGGATGTTGCAGACCCGGGTCGGCAAGCGCACGGCCGCCGCCGCGTTCGTCATCGCCGGGCAGCTCGTCGACGAGGGCCTGATCGACCTGGACGAGGCGCTGCACCGGGTCAACGGCGCGCAGCTCGCCCAGCTCATGTTCCCCCGCTTCCAGCTCGACCACGAGTTCGAGGCGGTCGCCACGGGCATCGGCGCGTCACCAGGCGCGGCGTCCGGCACTGTGGTCTTCACCTCCGCCCGAGCCGTCGAGCTGGCGGCCGAGGGGAAGTCGGTGATCCTGGTCCGCCGGGAGACCAACCCGGACGACCTGAACGGCATGATCGCCGCCAAGGGCATTCTCACCTCGCGCGGCGGCAAGACCAGCCACGCCGCCGTGGTGGCCCGGGGCATGGGCAAGACCTGCGTGTCCGGCGCCGACGCGATCGACGTGAACGTGCCGGCGAAGCGGTTCACCGTGGCCGGGCAGACCGTCAACGAGGGCGATGTCGTCTCCGTCGACGGCACCACGGGCAAGGTGTACCTCGGTGAGGTGCCGGTCATGCCCTCGGAGGTCGTGCAGTACTTCGAGGGCAGCCTCGACCCCGAGCACATCGACAACGCGCTCGTCCGTGCCGTACACCGGATCATGACGCACGCCGACGGGAAGCGGCGGCTGGCGGTCCGCACGAACGCCGACACCGGCGCGGACGCGGCCCGTGCCCGGCGCTTCGGCGCCGAGGGCATCGGGCTGTGCCGCACCGAGCACATGTTCCTCGGCGACAGGCGGGAGCTGGTCGAGCGGCTGATCCTGGCGCGCGCCGCGGACGAGCGGGAGGCGGCGCTGGAGGCGCTGTTGCCGTTGCAGCGGGCCGACTTCGTGGAGATCTTCCGGGAGATGGACGGGCTGCCGGTCACCGTCCGGCTGATCGACCCGCCGCTGCACGAGTTCCTGCCCCCGCTGGAGCAGCTCGCCGTCAACGTCGCGGTTGCCCAGGAACGCGGCGAGGACGTGGCCAAGGAGGAGGCGCTGCTCGCCGCCGTCCGGCGGATGCACGAGGAGAACCCGATGCTCGGCCTGCGCGGCGTCCGCCTCGGCCTGGTCATCCCCGGCCTGTTCGCGATGCAGGTCCGGGCCATCGTCGAGGCCGCGGTCGAGTGCGCCCGACGCGGCGGCGACCCCAGGCCGGAGATCATGGTCCCGCTGGTCGGCGCGGTGCAGGAGCTGGAGACGGTACGCGCCGAGGCCGAAAAGATCATCGAGGAGGTGACCCGGGAGAAGGCTGTCGAGGTGCTGATCGGCACGATGATCGAGGTGCCCCGGGCGGCGTTGACAGCCGGCCAGATCGCCGAGGCGGCGCAGTTCTTCTCCTTCGGCACCAACGACCTGACCCAGATGGGCTGGGGTTTCTCCCGCGACGACGTCGAGGGCGCGTTCTTCTGGCGCTATCTGGAGCTGGGCATCTTCGGCATCTCGCCGTTCGAGTCGATCGACCGTGACGGTGTCGGCCGGCTGGTGCGGATCGCCGCCGAGGAGGGCCGGGCCGCCCGACCCGGGCTGAAACTCGGTGTCTGCGGTGAGCACGGCGGCGACCCGGACTCGGTGCACTTCTTCCACGAGGTCGGCCTGGACTACGTGTCCTGCTCGCCGTTCCGGGTGCCTGTGGCACGCCTGGAGGCCGGCCGGGCGGTCGTGGAGACGAACGGGTCGGACAGCCGCTGACGCGGGCGCTGGCGGCGGTCCGGACGACCCGGCCGCCGCCAGTGCCAGGGCCGCGCCGCCGACGGTCAGATCGGCGGGCGACGCCAGGTGGGTCGGGCCGAGCGGCGCAACTGCGCCGGCAGGGTCGCCATCGGGGTACGCACGGCAAGCGGCGCGTGCGCGTCGGGCACCGCCGTGGCGCCGATCCCGCCGCCACGGGTGTCCAGCACGCGGCCGGCCCGGTGCGCCACCGCCCGAGCCTCCTCGTGCAGCCCTTCCAGATCCTCCGCCGCCGACGCGGTGACCAGTGTCAGCAGGGCGCTGCGCCCGGCCGGGTAGGTGACCACGCAGCCGTCGGTGGTGCGTACCACCGACTCGCGGAACTCACCCCGCCGGACCGTGTCGGCGACCCGGTGACCGAGCCCGTAGCTGGCCGCGGCGAGCGCGGCGAGGTGTGTGGCGTCGGTGCTCGGCAGGTCGCTGGAGATGAGCAGCCCGTCGGTGCCGGCCAGCACGGCGCCGGCGACCTCGGGTCGGCGTCGGCGCAGCCCGAGCAGTTCCGTTCCCACCACCGTGTCTGCATCCACGAGCGTCTCCCTAGCGGTCGGCTCCGCATCTCGGTCGGCTGGTCACTTTCCGCGCTGGGAACGCTACCGCTGGCCACTTGCGCCCGCGAGCCCGTAACCCAGGGCGATCGGTTCGCAACTGGGGGCCGATTGGCGGTTGCGCGCCCGCCGGTGCTGCGTCGCGGGCGGGTCGAGCGGCATCGGCGGGCGTAACCTTGGCTCGCTCACACACGGCCGGCGATGTCCGCCGTCGACGGGAGAGGTGGTTGTATGACAAGCGTCTGGGAGAACCTGACCATCGACGCCCGCGATCCGGCCCGACTGGCCCGCTGGTGGGCAGAGGCACTCGGCTACCAGGTGGTCGCCGAGAGACCGGACGAGGTGGAGATCCGCAAGTCCGCCGACAGCCTTCCCGGCCTGGTCTTCGTGCCGGTGCCCGACGGCAAGGAGCGCAAGAACCGCCTACACCTCGACCTGCGTCCGGCCGACCGGGAGGCCGAGGTCGAGCGCCTGGTCGACATGGGCGCCCGGCACGTCGACGTCGGTCAGGGTGACGTCGGGTGGACGGTCCTGTCCGACCCGGAGGGCAACGAGTTCTGCGTTCTGCGTGAGAAGTGAATCGCGCTGACGCCCGCCTCGTCGAGGAGCCGCCCAAGGACACCGGCCACCGCCGGTCGCCGTACGAGCGCGACCGTGCCCGGGTGCTGCACTCCGCGGCGTTTCGCCGGTTGGCGACCAAGACCCAGGTGCACACCGCCGGCACCGACGACTTCCTGCGTACCCGGCTGACGCACTCGCTGGAGGTGGCCCAGATCGCCCGGGAGATGGGTGCCCGGCTGGGTTGCGACCCGGACGTGGTCGACGTCGCCGGGCTCGCCCACGACCTCGGGCACCCGCCGTTCGGGCACAACGGCGAGGCGGCGCTGGACCTGCTGGCCGCGCCCTGCGGCGGCTTCGAGGGCAACGCGCAGACGCTGCGGGTGCTGACCCGGCTGGAGGCGAAGGTGCTCGCCCCGGACGGTTCGTCGGCCGGGCTGAACCTCACCCGGGCGTCGCTCGATGCGATCGGCAAGTACCCCTGGCCGCGTCGGGACGGGCAGCGCAAGTTCGGGGTGTACGCCGACGACGCCGCGGTGTTCGGCTGGATCCGGGCCGGTGCGCCCGGCGACCGGCGCTGCCTGGAGGCGCAGGTGATGGACTGGGCCGACGACGTCGCGTACTCGGTGCACGACGTGGAGGACGGCATCCACGGCGGGTACGTCGTGCTGCGCCCGCTGCTCGCGGACGCCGACGAGCGGGCCGCGCTCTGCGCGGACGTGGCCGCCGCCTACTCCGGGGAGTCCCCGGCCGACCTGGCCGAGGTGCTCGTCGAGTTGCTCGCCGATCCGCTGCTCGCCCCGCTCACCTCCTACGACGGCAGCCACCGCGCACTGGTCGCGCTGAAGGCCACCACCAGCGGCCTGACCGGTCGGTTCGTGTCGGCGGCGGTGGCGGCCACCGAGGAGCGGTACGGCCCCGGGCCGCACCGTCGCTACGCCGCCGACCTGGTGGTGCCGAGACGGGTCCGGGCGCAGTGCGCGCTGCTCAAGGGCATCGCCCTGCGCTACGTGATGCGGCGCACCGGCTTCCGGGGGCGCTACGAGCGGCAGCGGACGATGCTCGCCGAGCTGGCGGCGGCGCTGGTCCGACGGGCGCCGGACGGGCTCGACTCGGTGTTCGCACCGCTGTGGCGGGCCGCGCCGGACGACGCCGCCCGGCTGCGTGTGGTGATCGACCAGATCGCCTCGCTCACCGACCCGGCGGCGATGAGCTGGCACGCCCGTCTCGTCTCCGGCGGCGCACCGCCGGAGGCATCCGCGACAACTTAGGTTAACCTAAGTGCATGTCGGAACGCCCAAGGAACGTCACAGCGGTCCAGGTGCTGCGCACCGAGCGACCCACCCCGCACCTGATCCGGCTCGTCCTCGGTGGGGACGAGCTGATCGGCCTGCCGGTGGGCGAGTTCACCGACCACTACATCAAGCTGGTCTTTCCGCACCCCGGCGTCGCGTACGCGCAGCCGCTCGACCTCGCCGCGATCCGCCGTGACCTGCCCCGGGAGCAGTGGCCCCGGCTGCGCGCGTACACCGTGCGGCGGTGGGACCCGCTGGCCGGGGAGTTGACAGTGGACGTGGTGCACCACGGCGACGAGGGGCTGGCCGGTCCGTGGGCCGCCGCGCTGCGCCCGGGTGACCCGGTGCACTTCGTCGGCCCCGGCGGGGCGTACGCCCCGGACCCGGCGGCGGACTGGCACCTGCTGGTCGGCGACGAGAGCGCCCTGCCGGCGATCGCCGCCGCCCTGGAACGGCTGCCGTTGGGCGCTCCCGCCCGCGTCTTCGTGGAGATCGCCGACCCGGCGGACGAGCAGAAGCTGCTCAGCCCCGGCGCGGTCGAGCTGACCTGGCTGCACCGGGGGGACCGCCCGGTGGGCGAGGCGCTCGTCGCGGCGGTACGAGCGTTGGAGTTCCCGGCCGGTCGGGTGCACGCGTTCGTGCACGGCGAGGCCGCCTTCGTCCGGGACCTGCGCCGGCTGCTGCGCGGCGAGCGGGGCCTACCCCTCGACCAGCTCTCCATCTCCGGCTACTGGCGACGGGGCATGGACGACGAGGGCTGGCGCTCCACCAAGGCCGACTGGAACAACCAGGTCGCAGCCGAGGAGGCCACCGCCGCCTGAGGGCCGCTCAGCCCTCGGGTGTGCGGCTCTCCGCGCCGGCCCGGGCGAGTCGCCGGCTGAGCAGCACGGCGTACCCGACGACCGCCAGGGAGAGCAGCAACAGCATCACCCTCGGTCGGTGCACAGTCGCGGTGATCAGGGAGACCGAGAGCACCCCGTAGGCGGAGATCGCCAACCGGGCGAGGCTCGGTCGGGTCCACAACCAGTACAGGGCCAGGCCACACAGCGTCCAGACCACCATCGCGGCGCCCAGCAGAAGCCGCAGCTCCAGCGGCAGCCCGGCCGCGTTGTCGTCGACGAGCCGGACCACCTGGCCGAGCGCCCAGCCGAGCAGCAGCAGCGCGCCGCCGAGCGGGATGTGCAGGAAGCTGTACGCCTGCCCGCCGCGCAGCCGACTCTGGAGCAGGCGGGTGGTGACGAAAGTGGTGTAGACCCACCAGACGGCCGCCGGGATCAGGAAGGCCATCGCGGCGGTGAGGATCATGTGGGGCGGAGGGTGGTCCGGCACCGCGAAGAGCAGGCTGGCCAGCGCGCTGCCCAGCACGATGATGGTGAACTGGCCGATCCGTTCCGGCAGGTGCCGGTTGTCCACCGGCCAGCGGTTGAGCCACCGTACGCCGACCCAGGGCGTGGCCAGTTCGACGACCATCGCGACGATCCACAGGACGGGGCGCAGCTCGGTGGGCGTCGTCAGCGACACCAGCCAGATCAGCCAGCCCGACCCGAAGCCGATCAGGTAGACGGTCGTCACCATGCGGGCCATCGGGCTGGTGGGGCGGGCCCGCAGGTACAGCAGGAGCAGCACGCCCCGCACGATCAGGTACCCGACCGGTAGGAGCACGCTCTCCGGCACCTCGTCCACCCCGAGCGTCATCGCGCCCGCGCCGATCAACGCGACAAGCACCAGCAGTCGGTGCAGCGCGTCGTCCGGGTCGAACCGGGTGTCGTAGTAGACCTGCCCCAGCCAGGCCCACTGAATCACCACGAAGAGCCCGATCACGGCCAGCACGGCAGTCGGCGACGGGTTCGGCTCGTTGCCCAGCCGGGCCACCACCGCCCCCAGCGCGTACACGAAGATGAGGTCGAGGAACAGCTCCAACCAGGTGGCGTGCCGGTGACCGGCCTCGTCGGCTCGTGGGGCCAGTCCGCGTAGACCCATCCGAGTGGCCAACCAACTCGGCAGGTGGGGAGGTCCGGTCCGTACCCTGCGCATCTGGTCATGGTCCCCGCGCGGGCCCGGCGGCCGGGCCGGAACCGGCCAGCCGGCAGCGGCGGTCGCCACACAGGCGTCCCCCGGCCGGCGTGTCGGCGGTCCGGCAGGGCAGGATGTACGCCGAGGGGGTGGCGCATGGCTGGGCGGATCCGGGACGAGGACATCGCACTGGTCCGGGAACGCACCTCGATCGGGGATGTGATCTCCGAGACGGTCACCCTGAAGTCCGCAGGCGGCGGCAACCTCAAGGGCCTGTGCCCGTTCCACGACGAGAAGAGCCCGTCGTTCAACGTCTCGCCGGCCCGCAACGTCTGGTACTGCTTCGGCTGCGGCGCGGGCGGCGACGCGATCAAGTTCCTGATGGACGCCGAGCACCTCAGCTTCGTCGAGTCGGTCGAGCGGCTGGCCGGGCGTGCCGGCATCCAGCTGCGCTACGTCGAGGACGACCGCAGCACCCCGCGTCCCCGCCCCCAGCAGGGCCAACGGCAGCGCCTGGTCGCCGCGCACGCCGCCGCTGTCGAGTTCTACCGGGCGCAGCTCAGCACCGCCGGGGCCCGGCCCGCCCGGGAGTTCCTGGCCAGGAGGGGCTTCGACCGGGCCGCCGCCGAGCGCTACGGGTGCGGGTTCGCGCCGGAGGGCTGGGACCTGCTCACCAAGCACCTGCGCCAGCAGGGCTTCACCCACCAGGAGCTGGTCACCGCCGGGCTGTCCCGGGAGTCCCGCTCGGGCACGCTCATCGACCGGTTCCGGCGCCGGCTGCTCTGGCCGATCCGCGACCTGGCCGGCGACGTGATCGGCTTCGGGGCCCGCAAGCTCTTCGACGACGACGACGGCCCGAAGTACCTGAACACCCCCGAGACGCCGATCTACAAGAAGTCGCACGTGCTCTACGGCATCGACCAGGCCAAGCGGGAGATCGCCAAGCAGGGCCGCGCGGTGATCGTCGAGGGTTACACCGACGTGATGGCCTGCCACCTGGCCGGGGTGACGACTGCGGTGGCGACCTGCGGGACCGCGTTCGGCGCGGACCACATCGGGGTGCTGCGCCGACTCCTGCTGGACACCGACTCGGTGGCCGGCGAGATCATCTTCACCTTCGACGGGGACGCCGCCGGGCAGAAGGCGGCGCTGCGCGCCTTCTCCGACGACCAGCGCTTCGTGGGCCGTACCTTCATCGCGGTCAGCCCCGACAACATGGACCCGTGCGACCTGCGGTTGGCCAAGGGCGACCTGGCGGTCCGCGACCTGGTCGCCAGGCGCGAGCCGCTCGTCGACTTCGCGCTACGCCACGAGATCAGCCGCTTCGACCTCGACACCGTCGACGGCCGGGTCGAGGCGATGCGTCGGGCCGCGCCGCTCGTCGCGCAACTGAAAGACCGGGAGAAACGCCCGGAGTACGTCCGCAAGCTCGCCATGGACCTCGGGATGGAGATCGAGCCGGTGCAGCGGGCGGTGCTCGCCGCCGCCAACACCCCGCCGCCCGGCGCCCGGGACGCCGCGCCCGCCCCGCGATCCGCCCCGGCCCGCCCCGAGCCGGCCCTGGACAGCCCGCAGTCGATGGTCGAGCGTGAGGCGTTGAAGCTCGCCCTGCAACAGCCGGTGCTGGCCGGGCCGATGTTCGACGCGGTCGAGGCCACCGAATACCGCCACCCGGTGCACGTCGCCGTGCGGACGGCCGTCGCGGAGGCCGGTGGGGCCGTCTCGGCGACCGGCGGCGCGGTGTGGATCGAGAAGGTCCGCGACGCCTGCGACGACCTGGCCTCGGCGGCCCTCGTCGGCGAGCTGGCCGTGGAGCCGCTGCGGATCGACGGCGACCCGGACCCGCGGTACGTGTCGATCACCATGGCCCGGGTGCAGTTCGGGTCGGTGACGGCCCGCATCCGCGACCTCAAGTCGCGCATCCAGCGGATCAACCCGGTCAACAACAAGGACGAGTACTTCGCCGCCTTCGGCGAACTGCTGTCGCTCGAGCAGCATGCCCGGGCGTTGCGCGAGCAGGCCGCGGGAGGGCTCTAGATGGGACTGTTCAGCCGCAAGCCGAAGTTGCCGCCGGCCGACCGGCCGCCGCTGGCCGCCGACGAGCGGGTGCTCGCCTGGTCGGCGGCGGGCAACGGCGAGGGCGACGGGGTCGTCGTGGCCAGCAACCTCGGGCTGTGGCTGCCCGGGCGGGGCCACCGCATCGGCTGGCACGACGTCCTCAAGGCCGTCTGGTCCGGTCGGGAGCTGACCGTCACGCCCGCCGAGACCGTCGCCGAGCGCGACGGCTACGCAGTGGTCGCCGACGGGCCGGCGGAGACGTACCTGCTGCTCGACCCGGGTGAGCTGCCGCACCAGGTGCGGGCCCGGGTGACGCGCTCCGTCGCGTACACCGAACACCACCCGGTGCCCGGCGGCGCGGCCCGGGTCGCGGCCCGGCGGGTGGCAGGCGTGGACGGTCTGACCTGGACGGTCCGCCTCGATCCCGGCACCTCGGCGGACGAGCCGGCCCTGCTCGACGAGACCGACCGGCTGGTCGCCACCGCGCGGGCCGCCACCGCGCCGGTGGACGGCTGACGTATTCGCGTGGAGGACTGTCGGACCTGGCGGCTAGGGTCGGGCGGTGACTTCGGGGCGACCACTGATTCAGGCTCGTGGGCTGGTGAAGCGGTTCGGTGACTTCACCGCCGTCGACGGCATCGACGTCGAGGTGCGTTCGGGCGAGGCGTTCGGTTTCCTCGGCCCCAACGGCGCCGGCAAGTCCTCCACCATGCGGATGGTCGGCTGCATCTCCCCACCCAGCGGCGGTGAGCTGCGCATCCTCGACCTGGATCCGGTCCGTGACGGGCCGGCGATCCGGGCCCGCCTCGGCGTGTGCCCGCAGATGGACAATCTCGACCCGGAGCTGACCGTCCGGGAAAACCTCACGGTGTACGCCCGCTACTTCGGCATCCCGCGTCGGGTCGCCCGGGAGCGGGCCGCCGAGCTGCTCGACTTCGTTCAGCTCACCGAGCGTGCCGACAGTAGGGTCGAGCCGCTCTCCGGCGGGATGAAGCGTCGTCTGACAATCGCCCGCGCGCTCGTCAACGACCCGGAGATCGTGCTCCTCGACGAGCCGACCACCGGGCTCGACCCGCAGGCCCGGCACCTGGTGTGGGAGCGGCTGTTCCGACTCAAGCAGCAGGGAGTGACGCTTGTGCTCACCACGCACTACATGGACGAGGCCGAGCAGCTCTGCGACCGGCTGGTGGTCATGGACGGCGGGCGGATCGTCGCCGAGGGTTCACCCCGGGCGCTGATCGAGGAGCACTCCACCCGTGAGGTGGTCGAGCTGCGTTTCGCGGCCGAGTCGCAGGAGCCCTTCGCCGGCAAGCTCGACGGTCTGGGGGAGCGGGTCGAGGTGCTGCCCGACCGGGTCCTGCTCTACGTCCCCGACGGTGACGCGGCGGTCGCCGAGGTCACCGCGTTGGGGCTCAACCCGGCAAACGTGCTGGTGCGGCGCAGCGGCCTGGAGGACGTCTTCCTGCACCTGACCGGCCGCACCCTGATCGACTGACCTCTTCCGCCACCTGCTCTCCGGTCATCGGGCCCTCGCCCAGGTGAGGAATCGATCCCTCAGGCGGTCGTGTCCGAGCTGGTTCGCGAGGTCTCCGTCCGCCTCCATAAGCAGCGTGGCAAGGTAGATGAGCAGGCCGGTCCTGTTCTCGCGGTACTCCCCGAGCAACGCCAGGCGCGCAGATGGTCGAGGTGTGGGAGTCGATCCGTGGTGAGGCACTATCGCACAGGCAGTCCCTCGATCTCCTGGCGGAAGTGGCAGAGACATGGATTTGACCGGTGCCCGGTGGCGCAAGAGCATCCGTAGCGGCCCCGATGGCGGCAACTGCGTGGAGGTGGCCGACAACCTGCCCGGGTTGGTGGCCGTTCGTGACTCGAAGGACCCGACCGGCCCGGTGCTGGTCTTCGCGCCGGACGCGTGGCGCGCGTTCGTCGGACTCGGCGCCGTTCGCGCGGGTTGATCAACTCCATCTCGGTGATACGGGGGTGTCCCGGTGGCGGGATGCCGCCAGATCGCCGATGTGGAGCAGTGCTGCGGACACCGCGGGTTCGGAGAATCCGAGTTGATCATTGGCGCGAGCATGCCGCTGGTCGGCTGACCGTCGCCGGCCGATCGGGCAGACCCCTGGCTATGACGTGACGGTGATCCGACCGTGATGGCCTCGGGGACTCTCCGGAACCATGATGATTCTCGAAGTTCGCCCGACTCGACCAGGGAGCGGTCGATGCGCAGCCTGAGCAGGCGTGCCTCGTCCGTATCCGCCAGCCGCGGCAGGTGGTGGCGCGCCCTCGGATCGGCCGTTGCCCTCAGCGTCCTGCTCGCAGTGGGCGGAGCGGCGGTGACCCCACCGCAGGTGGCCCGTGCCGCCGGCTGCAAGGCGGAGACATGCAAGGGCAGGTGGGCCGACGACGCCGGTTGCCTGGCCGACAAGGTCATTGTCGGTGACCAACGGATCTACATCGAATCGCCTGTGGACAACAGCAAGCTGATGGATGGCACAAACACGGTCTTCTACTCGCCGGCCTGTCAGGCAACCTGGGCCGACTGGCACATCACCTTCGACGAGACCGACTGGGAGCCGGAGTTCCAGTTCTGGGGGCTCAGCCAGTACGGCGCGAACGAGATGCGCAAGCCCGAGGCAGAGTCCGACCTCTTCCCGGGCAGCTACGTCAACTACACGTCCGCCGATGTGGACCTGTGGCGCTCGGCGATGACCGATTGGAACACCTCGGTGAAGTCCTGTTGGTACATCGCCGGCGGCTCGGAGGAGCCTCCCACTCCGACAAACGATCCGGACGAGGAGCTGTCATGCACCGACTGGATCTGAAACGGACCCGGCCGGTGCGCCGGATGGTCCTGACGGCCTTCGGTGTGGTGGTCGCGCTCGGGGCGTCGGCGCTTGTCAGCCCCCAGCCCGCGGCCGCCCGACCAGTCTCGCCGGTGCCCGTGGAGACCCTGAGCCGCGGGGCGCTTGCCGACCCGGACGCATCACTCGGCGCCGCCTGGGCCGGATCAAGCGACCAACTCGTCACTGGTGTCGGGGACCGCAACGGCTTCCACCTGCTCGTGGCCCGGGAGAAGGAGGCCTTCGCCTGGTCGACCTTGACCACGCTGAACGCCGGTCTCCCCGATGCCGGCACCTGGACGGGCACCGTCTGCGTCACCGGCTCCGGTAGGCGGGCCGTCGCGGTCTATGCCCCGAGCTCGTACAGCAACAAGCCGGAACTGGCCACGAAGGGTGCCTACGTCGCCGTGGTCGACCTGACCACAGGCAAGGCCACGCCGCTGAGAGAACGGGTCCAGCTGGCGTACTACAACCCGTCCTGCGGGGCTGGCGAACGTGTGCTGGTCACCAGGCCAACCGACGTCGGCCAGCAGACCACCGAGGTCATCGCCATCGACGCGGCAGCCGGCAAGGTGGCCTCGACGGTCCGCTTGGCCGGGCAGTTCACCAACGCGGCACCTGCGGCCGAGGGTGACTACGGCATCCTCCGGGGCGACCTCTACCGGCTCCGAAGCGGCAGGCTCACCAAGCTGGCCGACCCGGGTGGGCAGCCCTTCGCCGTCCGGGCGACGGCCGCCGGCGCGGTCGACGTGCTGACCGTGGACGAGGCGAAGCCGGGCGCGGAGGGTCGGGCGACCGCCCACCGGTACGTCGGCCGGGGACACACCACCCTCGGCACGGGCCGTGCCACCGGGCTCGAACTGATCGGTCTCTCCGGTGGCCGCAATGCCCTCATCGGTGACGTCGGCGGCATCCGTCGGCCCCCCGTCGATCTGGTGCTGCTCACGGCCGCCGACAAGTCGCGCGTGGCGTCCCGGGAGGGTCACCTGCTGGCGATGTCGGTTCGCCCGGCCGAGACGGACCAGGCTGACGGACAGTCCCGTTTCGACATCAGGGTCCGGGCCACCGCCACCGGTCGGGAGAGCCGGCACACGGTGACCGCGATGCGGAAGGCGCCGGCGGACTCCGCGCCCCGCGCCGGTGGTATGGAGGCGCCCAGCGCCAGGGCAGCCGGAGAGGTCATCACCCACCCCGCCTACCAGCCGAGGTGCGCGGTTCCGCGTAACGACATCCGCCGGCAGGTGCTCCAGCCGAGCGCCAACCAGGTGGAGTGGGCGGTGGACCTCGCCGTGCAGGGCAAGCTGACCGTCTCGCGGCCGGCCAACTACCTGAAGACCGGCATGCCGGCGTACACGCCGCAGGGGATGTTCCCCCTGCCGTCCGGGCCGCGGGTGCCGGCGCAGGTGATGCTGGCGGTGCTGGCCCAGGAGACCAACATGGCGCAGGCTTCCTGGCACGCCTCTCCGGGCGACGGCGGCAACCCGCTCGTCTCCGACTACTACGGCAACCGCAGCAGCGGCGTTTGGGACTCCATCGACTACAGCAGCAGCGACTGTGGGTACGGCATATCCCAGGTCACCGACGGCATGAATTTCGGTTCCACGCCGGGCCTTTCCGAGCAGGAGCGGGTGGCCATCTCCAGCGACTACGCCGCGAACATCGCGGCTGGTCTGCAGATCCTTGTGAAGAAGTTCAACGAGGTGCAGGCGCTCGGCATCACCGTCAACACCAACGACCCCCTCTACATCGAGAACTGGTTCCTGGCGGTCTGGGGATACAACAGCGGAGTGCACGCCCGGGGCGAGCCGGGTGCGGGCAGCAACTACGGGCTCGGCTGGTTCAACAACCCGGCGAACCCGACGTATCCGGCGAACCGGGATCCGTTCCTGCGGATTGACAAGGAGGATGCGAGCCACCCGTCGGACTGGTCGTACCCGGAGCGGATCATGGGCTGGGCCGAGGTGCCGCAGTGGCAGTGGATCGACCCGGTGACGAAGTACTCCACGCCGCTGTTCGGTTCATCGCGCAACCAGCTCAGCCTGCCGAGCAGGTACCAGTTCTGCACCTCGTCGAACCACTGCTCGGCGACCGGGGACAACTCGGCCTGCGACGAGTCCTGCTGGTGGCACAGCGATACCACCTGGGTCACCGAGGCCGCTCCACTGAGCACTGAGAAGCTGGTGTACGCGGTGGGCTCCGCGGAGCCTGCCGTCAAGGCGGTGTATCCGAAGCGGTGCACCCCGTTCTCGGCGAGCGGGGCCCTGGTGGTCGACGACCTGAGAGACTCGTCGATCAATACGCTGGGCTGCGCGGGGCAGAGCTGGGGTGGCAAGTTCACCCTCCGCCTGGGGTCCCCGGCAGGTGATCTGATGGGCTTCCACGCGGACATCGACGTGCACCAGATCGGTGCGGGCTATCTCGGCCACATGTGGTTCACCCACAGCGTCGACCCCGACTTCGCGCCGCTGCATCAGGTCGTCGGCACCTGGACGCCAGATATCCGCAGTGGCATCAAGAGCTGGGACATCGTGGTGCACCTGCCGTCGCACGGCGCCAATGAGACGGCGGCCGAATACATAATCAAACCGGGCATCGGCATCTACGGCGATCCCCGCGACACCGAAAAGACCTGCACGGTGAACCAGGACGCCAAGACTCTGGGCGTCGACAGGTGGGTGAGCCTGGGCCGCTACACCCTCGGGCCGCGTGCCCGGGTGCAGCTCAGTAACAAGATCGAGGGTGCGACCGGCGACGTCGACATCGCCTGGGACGCGATGGCGTTCGTACCGGCGAGCGGCACCGAGAAGACCTGCCGCACGATCTGGTAACACAGTCGACCCGGTTGGTCGATTCGAGGGGCGGGCGCCGGCAGGTGTCCGCCCCTGGGACCTGACGGGCGCCCGCTGGCGCAAAGAGCTAGATCCACTCCGTTTCCTGCGAACCGGGGTGTCCACAGCGCTGTGGACACCCCGGTTCGCTGAATGTGAGTCGATCGCCGGCGCGAGCCGCTCGAAACCCGGGCGACACGTCGACGGGGGCGTCGTAGGGTGACCGGCGGCCTGTCGTACCCCGGGGGTAGAAAGGTCGGGGACGGGGGTGGTCATGGTGAGTGTGGCGCAGCGGACGCGGGTGCCGTGGGTGCCGGCGTACGCGGTGTTCGAGCACTACCTGGTGGGGCTTCGTCGCACCTGGCGGGCCGGGGTGTTCTCGTCGTTCCTGCTGCCGGTGCTCACCGTGCTGGGCTTCGGGCTGGGCGTCGGCGCGTACATCGACCAGGGCGTCGACGGGGTGCGCTATCTCGACTGGCTGGTCCCCGGGCTGATCGCCTCGACGGCGCTCCAGGTGACCGTGGGCGACTCGACGTGGCCGGTGTTCAGCAACTTCCAGTGGGTCAAGACCTACTTCGCGCAGACGGCGTCGCCGCTGCGGGTCGGTGACATCCTGGCCGGGCACCTGGCCTTCGTGCTGTTCCGGGTGCTCACGACGATCGCGGCCTTCCTGCTGGTCACCGGGCTGTTCGGGGCGTTGCGGTCGCCGTGGGCGGTGGCCACCCTGCCGGTGGTGGCGCTGCTCGGGCTGGCCGTGGCCGCGCCGACCTTCGCGTACGCCGCGGTGGTGTCCAGCGACAGTTGGCTGGCGATGCTGTTCCGGTTCGCGGTCATCCCGATGACGCTGTTCGCCGGCGTGTTCTTTCCGGTCGATTCGCTGCCCGAGGCGCTGCGCTGGCTGGCGTACGTGACGCCGCTGTGGCACGCCGTCGACCTGTGCCGTGCGGCGACCCTCGGCGTCGCCCCACAGTGGTCGATCGCCGGGCACCTGCTGTACCTGGCTGCCTGGGCGGCCGTCGGTTGGCTGCTGGCGCTGCGCACCTTCCGCCGCAAGCTCGTCGTGTAGGGAGATCCCGTGGTCACGCTGGTCCTGCCCCGGCTCGTCGACGTCTCCGCCGCGTCCCGGCGGTCGGCGTCGGTGGTCGAGCGCAACGTCGCCGCGTTGAAGTCGGTCTACTGGCTGCTGCTGCTCTCCGGTTTCGTGGAGCCGCTGCTCTACCTGCTCTCCATCGGCGTGGGCGTCGGGACGCTCGTCGGCGACCTGCCGCTGCCCGGTGGGCGGCTGGTGTCGTACGCCGAGTTCGTGGCGCCGGCGATGCTGGCCTCCTCCGCGATGACCGGGGCGCTCTCCGAGACCACATTCAACTTCTTCGGCAAGATGAAGTACATGAAGCTGTACGACGGGATGATCGCCACCCCGGTACGGCCGTTCGAGATCGCCCTCGGTGAGCTGGGCTGGGCGATGCTGCGGGGCAGCGCCTACTCGGCCGCGTTCCTCGGCGTGATGATCGCGCTGGATCTGACAAGCGTCGTCCACGCGCTGACCACCCTGCCGGCCGCGGTCCTTGTCGGGTTCGCGTTCGGGGCGCTCGGCATGGCGATCTCCACCTTCATGCGCAGTTGGCAGGATTTCGACCTGGTGGCGTCCGCACAGTTCACGCTGTTCCTCTTCTCCGGCACCTTCGTGCCGGCGCAGGCATACCCGACCCTGCTGCACTGGCTGGTCGAGGTCACCCCGCTGTACCGGGCGGTGCACCTGGTCCGCGGCATCGCGCTGGGCACCGGAGGTTGGCTCTGGCTGCTCGACGTGCTCTACCTGCTGGCGATGCTGGCGGCCGGCCTGCTGGTGGCGTCGCGGCGGATGGGCAGGTTGCTCTACCCATAGGGGTTATCCGCCGCCGTTCCCGGGGCATGTCCTCCAGGCGACGCCGCCGACGGCGGCGACAGCGCCGACGCGGCGACGCCGCCGACGCGGCGACGCCGCCGACAAGGCGACATTGCCGACGGCGGCGACAGCGCCGATGCGGCAACACCGCCGACGAAGAGGAGGGGCGATGGCCTCCGACGAGTCTTCCGCCCACCGCGAGCGCGAGCCTGAGCGCAGCGAGCCGGTCGGGCCCGATGCGGGGCCGGACAGCCCCACCGATCTTCCCGGCAGCGGCTGGAAGGCGGCGCTGCGCCGCACGGTCACCGAGTTCCAGGACGACAACCTGACCGACTGGGCGGCGGCGCTCACCTACTACGGCGTGCTGTCCATCTTCCCCGGGCTGCTGGTGCTGATCTCGATCCTGGGCCTGCTCGGAACGAGCGCCACCGAGGGTGTCAAGGACACCGTCAACCAGGCGGTGCCGAACGACAGCATCCGGCAGATCATCACCGAGGCGATCACCACGGCGGACAAGAACGGCGGCCTGGCCAGCATCGCGGCGATCATCGGTGTGGTGGCCGCGTTCTGGTCCGCGTCGGGCTACATCGGCGCGTTCATGCGTGCCTCGAACAGCATCTACGACGTGCCGGAGGGCCGGCCGATCTGGAAGACGCTGCCGATCCGGCTCGGCGTGACCGCCGTGGTCGGGGTGCTGCTGCTTGCCAGTGCGGTGATCGTGGTCTTCACCGGCCGCCTCGCCGAGACGGTCGGGGACGTGGTCGGTCTCGGCTCGGCGGCCGTCACGGTGTGGGACATCGCCAAGTGGCCGGTGCTGCTGCTCCTGGTCAGCCTGATGTTCGCCATCCTCTACTGGGCCTCGCCGAACGCCCGTCACGGCGGGTTCCGCTGGGTCAGCCCGGGTGGGGTGCTCGCCGTGGTGATCTGGCTGCTGATCTCCGGTCTGTTCGCCTTCTACGTGGGCAACTTCGGCTCGTACAACAAGACGTACGGCGCGCTCGCCGGGGTGATCATCTTTCTGGTCTGGCTGTGGCTGAGCAACATCGCGATCCTGTTGGGCGCCGAGTTCGACGCCGAGTTGGAGCGCGGCCGGGCCATCTCGGCCGGCCACGCCGTCGACGACGAGCCGTACGTGGAGCTGCGCGACGACCGCAAGCTCAGGAAGAAGCGGAATTCGGCTGCCAAGCGGTGACCCGGTCACAGAGCAGCCGCTCCCGCAACTCCCGCAGTTCGCCACCCGGCCCGGTCCCGAGTTCCTCCGCGAGGTGGTCGTGCAGCCGCCGGTAGACACCGTGCGCCTCCACCTGTCGGCCCTCCCGGTGCAGCGCCAGCATGAGCAGTGCCTGTAGGCGTTCCCGGGAGGGGTGTTCGGCGGCCAGTTCGATGAGGTCGGCCAGCACCTGGCGGTGTCGGCCGAGCCGCAGCTCCAGGTCGTAGCGCTCCTCGGCGGCGAGCAGCCGCAGTTCGGCCAGTCGCGCGGCGGCGGGCTCCAGCGCCGGGCTGTTCAGCCCGTCCAGCGCGGGGCCGCGCCACAGGGTCAACGCGTCGTGGTAGAGGCTGACGGCGCGAGCCGTGTCGATCTCGGTGGCCTGCCGGGCCCGCCGGACGGTCTCGGCGAACTCCCGCGCGTCCACGTACGCGTCCGACACGTCCAGTTGGTAGCCGTCGGGGCGGGTGACCACGATGTTCGCGTCACCCCCGTGCCGGACGAGGTGCCGCCGCAGCGCCCCGACCTGGTTCTGCACCTGCTTGCGGGCGGTCCACGGCCCCGCGTCGTCCCAGCACGCCTCGATCAGGCGGTTGACCGACAGCCAGCCCTCGCTGGCGACCAGGAGCGCGGCCAGGATCCGTCGTTGGCGGGGTGCGGGCAGATCCACCGGCGCGCCTGAGGAGCGAACCTCCAGCGGGCCGAGAATGGCGAATTCCACGTTTCTCCGTTCGGTGGGCCGGGTGGCCCGCAGAGCCGTGCCAAGGCTCACCAGCGCGGGCGTCAGCCGAGTCATGCTCGCCGATGACATGACGATGACGGATCCGTGCGGTCGCGGTGCCGGGGATGTGCCGTACGAATGAGTCGATGGGTCAGAGTGCCAGTAACGACGCGCTTCCGCTAATAGCGGGGAAGGAGCCCGTTGTGGCTTCAATATCCATTGTCGGCATCCTATTCGTCAACTGTGTGGCGGCGGCGCTGTTGATGCAGGCTGCCGCCGCGAAGACCGTGGACGGCGCGCAGTTGGGCCGCGCTCTCCGGGAGATCGGCCTGCCGTGGGCGTCCGGGTCAGGTCTCGTCCGGCTGGTGGCCCTGCTCGAACTGTGCGCCGCTGTGGCCCTGGTCGTGGAGCCGAGCCGGCGAGCGGGTGCGCTGCTGGTGGCGGCGTTGGGGCTGTCGTTCGCGGTGGTCGGTCTGGTCGGCGCGGTGCGGGGCAGCGAGGAGCCGTGCGGGTGTTTCGGCCGCACCGAGGGTGCTCCGTTCGGGCCGGTGAACATCGCCATCGGCGTCGGTCTGCTGGCCGTCGCGGTCGGCAACCTCGCCGTCGCCGACGTCGCCGCCACAGAGCCGGCAGGGCCGGTGATCGGCGCCGCGCTCGCCGCGCTGCTGCTGTCGCTCTACGCCAACCGTCGCTGGATTCTCCCGATCGTACGACCGCTCTTCCCGCAATCCGACCGGGTGTGACGGGCGCTTCTCCACCACGAAGGGTAATGAACGCCATGACCATGTTCCTTGCTTTCGTCCTGCTGGTTCTCGCCGGAACGATGGTGCTGTTTTTCGCGATGCTCGGCCAGTTGGCGGCGCGATTGCCGGAGCAGAGCAACGAGCCGACGGCCCAGGTCGAGCCCCTGGAGAACGCCCGGTTGGGCGCCGAGTCGCTGAACTGGCCGGCGGAGCTGGCGCACCTGCGGGACCGTGAGCGCGCCCTGGTGCTGGTGCTCAGCTCCTCGTGCGCGAGCTGCGAGCAGATCGCCGCCCAGGTGCCCGACGCCCTGGACCGTGGGGTCGACTTCGGCGTGGTGGTCTCCTGCGGTGTCCGCGAGCGTGGCGAGGACTTCATCCGCCGGCACGAGCTGGAGCGGGCCAAGCCGTACCTGGACCACGGCGGCGCGTGGAGCACCGGGGAGTTCAACGTCGACTCCAGCCCGGCGGCCCTGCTGTTCCGCAACGGTCGGCTGGAGACCGCGCTGCTCTTCTGGACGCTCGACAGCGCCCTCGCCGCGACCGGTCACCTGCACTCCGCCCACTCCGCCCAGGAGGCGTGAGCGCGCCAGGACCCCGGGTGACGTGCGACGGGCACGGCACCCGACAGCCCATCTCACACAGGAGGTGTCATGACCACTGCCGTCCCCAAGTCCTCGGTCAAACGACGGGGCGTACTGCGCGGTATCGGCGCCGGCGGACTGGCCGCCGCCGTCGCGGTCTTCGCCAAGGGGTCGCCGGCCCAGGCTGCCAACTGGAACTGCTGCACCCTCGACTACGTACCACCGAACATCAGCATGACGACCTGCCTGAACGCCAGCCACTACGTGTGGACCTGCACGTTCGGCACGGTGGGGCCGATCTACCGCTGCCAGTGCTGCGAGCGGAAGCGTGCCGACGGGACGTACAACGCCTCCGCCGGCAAGTGCACCTGCACCTCGAACTGCTGACGGCCTGACCGATGGAAGTGTGGATCGGCGTCGCCCTGCTGGGGGCGATCCTGCAGGGCTACAGCCCTTGAGGCGTCTCCATGGCCGGGGTCGCCGGCCCGATGTTGCGGGACGACAGGTGGGGTGGCACCCGGTTCCTGCTCGGCCTGCTGGTCGGCGGGATCCTGGGCGCGGCGGTCCTGGCGGTCCCGTTCTACCTGCTCGCCACCGGGGTCACCGCGGTGCTGCCGGAGGCGGTACGGGTCGGACTGGTGATCGTGGTGGCGCTCGGCTTCGGCGTGGCGGATCTGCGGCAACGGACTCCGCACGTGTGGCGGCAGGTGCCGCAGTCGCTGGTCCGGACGCTGCCACCCGGTTCGCTGGGAGTGGTGTGGGGCTTCGACCTGGCACTGCTGTTCACCACCCAGAAGACCACCTCGTTCCTGTGGGTGGCGCTGGCCGCGCTGGTGCTGCTGAGTCCGGCGGCGTTGCCGACGACGCTGATCGTGGTGGCCGTCCTGGCGGTGCTGTCGATGGTGGCGCTGAGCATCCGTAAGCCGACGACGACGCCGATCGACGAGGAGAAGGGACGGAGATGGCAGGACTGGCAGAGGATCATCCGCCGGTGGTCCGGCGCGACGCTGCTGGTCGCGGCAGTGGCTCAGGCATCGCTGCTGAACTGGGGGTGACCCCGGTCTTCCGGCCGGATCCGGCCGGTGGACAGGTGGTGATCACCCGGTTCGAGTGCCCGTCGCGGCTCGTCCTGCTCCGGTTGGTGGTGCTGCACCTGCGGATCAAGCGGGCGGTCCGGCGACGGTTGCCCGAGCTGATCGGCAGCCGGTTGCTCGTCGACTGGGGCGCCCGGACGCTGCTGAGCATCTCCGTGTGGCCGACGTTGGAGAGCGTCTACGGGATGGGGTCGGTGCCGGAGCACATCTCCGGGTCGCGCACCCCGCACCGCCTCGGCGTGCGGACCACCGCCGGCTTCTTCACCTTCACCGGCGACTGGCGGCAGCTCATGTTCGGTTCGCCTGTCGCCGCGCACTCACCCCTGCACCCCTGCGTGCAGAACGACTGATCACGAACAGAAGCCAGAAGGAGGTAGTCATGACCATTCCCACGGACCGCGGCCTGGTGGCGATCACCAAGGACGCCCGCGGTCGGACGGCCGTCATGGTCGGCACCAGCATCGCCGACGGCCAGATCGACGGGGTGTACGCCATGCACGTCGCACCGAAGCAGATCGTGGTGGATCCCCGGGTGCGGTTGAGCGCCGGGGAGCACGGTCAGTTCACCACCGAGCCGGTGGAGGTGTACGAAAGCGGCAACGCCGTACAGATCCGTGCCCTGGACGCGACGGCGGACCTGCGGCGGATGTAGGTCCGATCGTCCATCACCGCCGGGGGCGGGAGCGCGAAGGCGCTCCCGCCCCCGGTTCGTTTCCGCAGGCCCTTTTCTTGATCCACTATTAGCTTTTGCTCTTACGGACAAAAGTTGCCACCGGAACGGTTGAAGCTCTGGACACGCGGTGCGGAACGCTCCTACTGTGTCGGACACAACACCTCGGCGTTGCGTCGATGTGAACGAGTTCGATGAAGAGGTGAATTCCCGGTGCGGACCGTCGAGCCCCTGCACGTCCGATTGTTGCGGTTGCTCCGCGACGAGGGGGCCGTGTCCCGGGCCGAGCTGGGCGACCGCCTCCAGATGCCCCGCCCGCGCCTGCTGGCCGAGCTGGATCGCCTGGTCGCCCTGGGTTACGTCGCCGAGGCCGGGCTCGCCGCCTCGCGGGGTGGTCGTCGCTCCACACTTGTCGAGCTGAACCCGAAGCTGCGCTTCGCTGCCGTCGACCTGGGCGCCAGCTCGATGGACGTCGAGGTGGTCAACGGTCGTCTCGAACCGGTGGCCCACTACGCCGAGCCGGCCGACATCCGCAATGGACCGAAGGTGACCCTGCAGCGGGTCAACGAGTTGCTGCACAAGGCCCGGGTCGACGGCGCGTACGAGCGGTTGGACGCGGTGGGCATCGGTGTGCCCGGCCCGGTCAGCTTCCGCGACGGCGTCCCAGTCTCGCCTCCGATCATGCCCGGCTGGGACCGGTTCCCGGTGCGTGAGCTGCTCAGTCGGGAGCACGGCTGCCCGGCGGTGGTCGACAACGACGTCAACATCATGGCGATCGGCGAGCGGCACGGCGGGGTAGCCCACTCGGTGGACGACTTCCTCTTCGTGAAGATCGGCACCGGCATCGGCTGCGGCATCTACCTGACCGGCGACGTCTACCGCGGTACCGACGGCTGCGCCGGGGACATCGGCCACATCCAGGTGGACGCGCACGGGCCTATGTGCTCCTGCGGAAACGTCGGATGTCTGGAGGCGTTGTTCAGTGGCGCCGCGCTCGCCAAGGACGCCACAGTCGCCGCCCGCAGCGGAGCGTCGCCGGCGCTGGCCGAGCGGATGGGCCTGCGCGGCGTGGTGACCGCTCTGGACGTCGCCGAGGGGGCGGTCGAGGGCGACGTGACCTGTATCCAGCTGATCCGTGACGGCGGACGGCGGGTCGGCGGAGTCCTCGCCGGTCTGGTGAGCTTCACCAACCCGTCGATGATCGTGATCGGCGGTGGGCTGGCCCAGCTCGGGCACATCCTGCTCGCCGAGATCCGCAGCGTGGTCTACCGCCGGTCGCTGCCCCTGGCCACCGGCAACCTGCCCGTCGTGCTGTCCGAGCTAGGTGGTCGGGCCGGCGTCGCCGGCGCGGCCGTGCTCGCCAGCGACGTCGCCTTCGGCGAGGCCTCATGAACCTGCGGTCGTCAGGCGCCAAACCCATCGTGAGCGAGGAGGAGACCGTGGCCCAGCCCGAGGAGAACGCCGCCGTCGCCGGGGCGTCGCTGGTCGAGGCCCCCGCGGACACCGTCGCGGGCGAGGTGGTCCTGCGCCTCACCGACGTGGTCAAGACCTTCCCCGGCGTACGCGCCCTGGACGGGGTGCAGTTGGAGGTGCGCGCCGGCGAGGTGCACTGCCTGCTCGGGCAGAACGGCGCCGGCAAGTCCACGCTTATCAAGGTGCTGGCGGGGGTGCACCAGCCGGATTCCGGCCAGGTCGAGTGGCGGGGCGAGCCGACCACCTTCGCCAACCCGCAGGCCGCCATGCGCGCCGGCATCGCCACCATCTACCAGGAGTTGGACCTCGTCAACGACCTGTCGGTGGGGGAGAACGCGTTCCTCGGCCACGAGCCGCGCCGGCTGGGCTTCATCCGCCGCGGGCAAATGGTCCGACGAACTCGCCAGATCCTCGGTCGGCTCGGCCACGGCGAGATCCACCCCAGGCGGATGGTCCGCGCGCTGCCGGCGGCCGGCAAGCAGATCGTGAGCATGGCCCGGGCGCTGTCGCACGAGGCGCGACTGATCATCATGGACGAGCCGAGCGCGGTGCTGGCGCACGACGAGGTGGGCAACCTGTTCCGGATCATCCGGGAGCTGACCGCCCAGGGCATCGCCGTCATCTACATCTCCCACCGCCTGGAGGAGATCCGCGAGATCGGCGACCGTGTCACCGTACTCAAGGACGGCCGGACCACGGCGGCGAACCTGCCGGCGCGCGACACCCCGACCCGCGACCTGGTCAGCCGGATGACCGGCCGCAGCATCGAGTACGTCTTCCCGGAGCGCCCGGCGGCCGGTCCGGCCGGCGCGGAGCTGCTCCAGGTCGAGGGGTTGACCCGGGCGGGCGAGTTCGCCGACGTGTCGCTCGATGTCCGGGCCGGTGAGATCGTCGGCATCGCCGGGTTGGTCGGGTCCGGCCGCTCCGAGCTGCTGGAGACCATCTACGGCGCCCGCCGAGCCGACGCGGGCACCATCCGGATGGCCGGCCGGGCGTTGCGCGCGGGTGTCGGCGCGGCGGTCCGGGCGGGCATGGGCATGGCGCCGGAGGAGCGCAAGAGCCAGGCGCTGCTGCTCGGTGAGCCGATCTACCGCAACGTCACCCTCTCCACCTTCAGCAGGTACGCCCGGTTCGGCTTCACGAACGTGGCGGCCGAGCAGGCCGAGGCGAACCGGATCGCCGCCGATCTCGAACTGCGCCCGCGCGACGTCCGCCGCCCGGTGCGCACCCTCTCCGGCGGCAACCAGCAGAAGGTGGTCGTGGGGCGGTGGCTCCTCGGTGACACCAAACTGCTGATCCTGGACGAGCCGACCCGAGGCGTGGACATCGGCGCCCGAGCCGAGCTGTACCAGGTGATCCGGGACCTGGCCGTCCAGGGCGTCGGGGTCCTGCTGGTCTCCAGCGAGGTGCCCGAGGTGCTCGGACTGGCCGACCGGGTGCTGGTCATGCGGGAGGGCCGGGTGGTCCGCGAGGCCCCGGCCGGCGAACTCGACGAGAACACTGTGCTCGACCTCGTGATGGCGGGGTCCCTGATGGAAGGCGCACCGGCATGAGCGACGCGACTCCCACCCCCACGGCGACCCCGGAGCGCCCGCAGCTGCCGGCGCAGTCGCCGCCTGTGGATCCCGCCGAGACGGCGGCGGCCAGCGAGGCGGCGAAGACCAGTAACCGGCTCTCGTGGTGGCGAGGTGACAGCGGCGAAGGAGCCCGCCGTAACCTCGGCCTCATCGGGGTGCTTGTGGTCCTGGTCATCATCGGGGCGATGACCCGGTGGGACCTCTACTCCAACCCGGACTGGGTGTGGGGCAACACCCTCACCATCCTCAAGCTGGCCTCGGTGGTCGGCGTGGTCACCGTCGGGATGACGTTCGTCATCATCGGTGGCGGCATCGACCTCTCGGTCGGCGCGATCCTCGCGCTCTCCGCGGTCTGGGCCACCACTGTCGCCACCCAGAGCTACGGCGCCGGCGGCATGATCTTCACCGCTCTGGTCGTCGGGGTGTCGGTAGGCGTGGTCAACGGAATCCTCATCTCCTACGGCCGGCTGGTGCCCTTCATCGCCACCCTGGCGATGCTCGTGGCCGCCCGCGGTCTGGCGGCGGAGATCTCCAACAAGCAGACCCAGCTCTCCAACAACACCTTCATCAACAACATCGCCAGCGAGAAGCTGCTCGGCATCCCGCTGCTGGTCTACATCCTCGCCGCCGTGGTCGCGGCAGGTTGGGTGCTGCTCAACCGCACCACCTTCGGCCGGCGCACGGTCGCCGTCGGAGGCAACCCGGAGGCGGCCCGGCTGGCCGGCATCAACGTCCGGCGGCACACCCTGCTGCTGTACGCGCTGTCCGGCCTCTGCTGCGGCATCGCCGCCATCATGCTCACCGCCCAGGCCAACTCGGCCCAGGCGGCGACGGCAAACCTCTACGAGCTGGACGCGATCGCCGCCGCGATCATCGGTGGCACGCTGCTCAGCGGCGGGCGGGGCACGATCATCGGTTCCCTGCTCGGCGTGATCATCTTCTCGACGATCACCAATCTCTTCGCCATCAACGGTCTCTCCAGCGAGGCCCAGAACATGGTCAAGGGCGGCATCATCGTGGCGGCCGTCCTGGTCCAGCAGGTGCAGTTCCGCAGCATCACCCAGTTCCTGGGCCGTAACCGGCTCACCAGCAGCTGATCCACTCCCGCAACCGCACCACCTTGCCGCACCAGCACAGGGTCACCCGAGCATCGACGGTGACCGGATACCACGCACCCTTCACTCATCCCACCACCTGCGAACACAGGAGGTCGTCATGACCCAGCACAGTCCCGACCTGTCGCGCCGCCGAATGCTCTTCGGCGGGGTCGCGGTCGGCGCCGGCGTACTGCTGGCCGGTTGCACGAGCAACGAGGCGTCGCCCACCACCGCGCAGACCAAGGCCGCGGCGACAGGCGTCAACAACGAGCCCGGCAAGAAGGTGGTCATCGGCTTCTCCGCCCCCGCCGACGACCACGGCTGGATCGCCGCCATCACCAACAACGCCAAGGCGCAGGCCAGCGCGTTCTCCGACGTGGAGCTCAAGCCCGTCGCGGCGGGCGCGGACCCGGCGGCCCAGCGGGCGGCGCTGTCCACCCTGGTGTCGCAGAAGCCCGACGTCATCGTGGTGCTGCCGCACGACGGCAAGGAGCTGAACGCGTTCGGCCTGGAGGCCATGACCGCAGGCATCCCGGTGATCAACCTGGACCGGGCCTTCCCCGACGCCCGGGCGTACCGCCTGCAGATCAAGGGCGACAACTACGGCATGGGCGTCGCCGCGGCGACGTACATCATCGCCCAGCTCAAGGCCAAGGGCGTCAGCAACCCGGTCATCGGTGAGATCCCGGGCATCGACGCCCTGGAGCTGACCCAGGAGCGGACGAAGGGCTTCAACGACACGCTCGCCGCGAGCGGCTTCAAGGTCGCGAACCGGCGGCCGGCGGAGTTCACCGTCGACTCCGGCCAGCAGGCCGCGACCGGACTGTTCCAGGCGCTCCCGAAGATCGACGCGATCTGGAACCACGACGACGACCAGGGCGTCGGCGTGATGGCCGCGATCAACCAGTCCGGCCGCAAGGAGTTCTTCATGGTCGGCGGCGCCGGCTCGAAGAAGGCGATGGAGGACATCCAGGCGGACAACACCGTGCTGAAGGCCACCGTCACCTACAGCCCGTCGATGGCCTCCTCGGCCATCTCGCTCGCCCGCCTCATCGGCCAGGGCAAGGGCATGTCCGACCTGGTGGAACTCCAGGTGCCCAAGGAGATCGTGCTCGCCTCGGAGACGATCACGAAGGAGAACGCGAGCAACTACCTCAAGCTCGGGTTCTGACACACGGGGGGAGACCCACCTTGTCCACGACAGACAGAGAACTGCGGATCGGCATGGTCGGTTACGCGTTCATGGGCGCCGCGCACTCACAGGCGTGGCGCACCGTGAACCGCGTGTACGACCTGCCGGCACGGGCCAGGATGGCGCTGATCTGCGGCCGCGACACACCGAAGGTGGCCGAGGCCGCCGATCGGCTCGGCTGGGACGCGTACACGACGGACTGGCGTGACCTGATCAACCGGGACGACATCGACGTGGTCGACGTCTGCACACCCGGCGACAGTCACGCCGAGATCGCCCTCGCCGCACTGGCCGCCGGCAAGCACGTCCTGTGCGAGAAGCCGCTTGCCAACACGGTGGCGGAGGCGCGGGCGATGACCGCCGCGGCGGACACCGCCCGCGCCGCCGGGGTGCGGTCGATGTGCGGGTTCAACTACCGCAGGGTCCCCGCGGTCACGATGATGCGCCAGATGGTCGCCGAAGGACGGCTCGGAGTGATCCGGCACGTCCGGGCGGTCTACCTGCAGGACTGGATCGTGGATCCGCAGTTCCCGCTGGTCTGGCGTTTGCAGAAGGACAGGGCGGGCTCCGGCGCGCTCGGTGACATCGGTGCGCACATCATCGACCTGACGCAGTTCGTCGTCGGCCAGCGGATCACCGGCGTCAGCGCGATCACCGAGACGTTCGTGAAGGAGCGGCCGCTGCCGGCCGAGTCGAGCGGTCTGGCGGCCACCGTGGACGGCGGCTCGGCGCCCACCGGGCCGGTCACCGTCGACGACGCCGCGATCTTCGTGGCCCGGCTCGACGGCGGCGCCCTGGCGACGTACGAGGCGAGCCGTTTCGCCACGGGCCGCAAGAACGCCCTGCGAGTCGAGATCAACGGCTCGCTGGGCAGCGTGGTCTTCGACCTGGAGCGCCTCAACGAGCTGGAGTTCTACGACGCCACCCGGCCCACCCTGGAACAGGGCTTCAGCCGGATCCTGGTGACCGAGAGCGACCATCCGTACATGTCGGCGTGGTGGCCGCCCGGCCACATCATCGGCTACGAGCACTCCTTCACTCACCAGATGCGCGATCTCATCGAGGCGATCGCCACCGGCACCGACCCGGCGCCCTCCTTCGCCGACGCGTTGCAGGTCCAGCTCGTGCTGGACGCGGTGACCCGTTCGGCGGACGTCGGATCCTCCTGGACCGACGTGGAGCCGGCGCTGACCGCGGTGGCCGTCTGACCTCCTGACCATCCGCGACGGCGGTGTTCGCGCCGCCGTCGCCCGACCGGCTTTCCGGAGCCGACCGGCGAGGGACCGACCGCGGTTTGCGCCCCGCGATCGGGACGAGGTCGGCTCCGGAGAGTGTGCAGCCGGGCCGCGTGGCCCGGTGGCGCACGAGCAGGACGGTCGTCCGGTGCGACCGGACCGGGATTCCCCGGCCGCACCGGAGGACCGCCACCACCTGAGACGTCCGTCGGGGCACGCCAACGCCCCGATCGGCGGATGCGGGGGAGGCAGGGTCGAGACGCCGACCGACCCTGCCTGCCAGCCCCGTCTGCCCGCACCCGTACCGGGAGCCGGTCCGTCGTCGTCGCCGCCGACGCCGACGCCGGATCCGGCGTCGTTCCGGTACGGGTCGGGCGGGCGGGGCCCCATCCCGCAAGGCCGTAGCTTTTCGAAAAATATTCTGATATTGCTATATTTAACTTCGCCGACTTTTAACTACTCCGACGGTTCCTCCTGGACGGGAAGGAGCACCATGCGAACGGGTGTCTGGCTGGTAGGAGCACGCGGTTCGGTCGCGACCACCAGCATCGTCGGAGGGCTCGCGCTGCGAGCCGGTCTGGCCGGGCCGACCGGCTGCGTCACCGAGCTGCCGGATCTGCGCGGCCCCGCCCTCCCGTCCTTCGCGGACCTGGTCTTCGGTGGTCACGACGTGGCCACCACCCCGTTGAGCAAGCGCGCCGAGGCGCTCGCCGACACCGGTGTGATACCCGGTCGGCTGGTCGCCGCGCTCCCCGACGAGCTGGCCGCCGTCGAGCAGGAGCTGCGTCCGGCACCGCTCGGCGGCACCCAGGCCGACCGGGTGGCGACAGTCGTGGACGACCTCACCTCCTTCCGTACGCGCCACCGGCTGGACCGCGTGGTCGTGGTCAACGTCTCCGCCACCGAACCCGCACCTCGACCGCACCCCGGGCACGCCGACCCGGCCGCGCTGCGTGCCGCCCTCGCCGGTTCCGACGAGGTGCTGCCGCCCAGCTCCCTGTACGCGTACGCGGCGCTGCTGGCCGACTGCCCGTACGTCGACTTCACCCCGTCGACCGGGCTGCGCCTGCCGGCGCTTGCCGCGCTTGCCGAAGAGCTGCGCCTGCCGTACGCCGGGCACGACGGCAAGACCGGCGAGACCCTGGTCAAGTCGGTGCTCGCGCCGATGTTCGCGATGCGCAACCTCGCCGTGCGCTCCTGGTCCGGGATGAACCTGCTCGGCGGCGGCGACGGCGCCACCCTCGCCGACCCGGCCGCGAACGCGGCCAAGGTGCAGAGCAAGCAGCGTGTGCTCGGCGAGACGCTGGGCTACGTCCCGCAGGGCAACACCCGCATCGAGTACGTCGAGGAGCTTGGCGACTTCAAGACCGCCTGGGATCTGATCACGTTCGCCGGCTTCCTCGGCACCGGCATGCGGATGGAGTTCACCTGGCACGGCTGCGACTCCGCGCTGGCCGCGCCACTGGTGCTCGACCTGGCCCGGCTCACCGCCGCCGCGCACGCCGCCGGGCACGTGGGGCCGCTGGCCGACCTGGGCTTCTTCTTCAAGGACCCGCTCGGCACACCCACCCACTCGCTGGCCGACCAGTGGGCCCGACTGACCGACTTCACCAAGCGGTTGCACGCCGGCCTGGACGGTGGCCATGACCACGCTGGCTGACGTGGCCGAGCTGGTCCGCGCGCCGGCCGCGCTCTCCGTCCCCGGTGACGTGGTCGCCGGCGCGGCGGCGGCCGGCGCGTTGAGCCCGCGTACCCCCGCCCTCGCCGGCGCGTCGGTGCTGCTCTACTGGGCCGGCATGGCCGCCAACGACTGGGCCGACCGGCGGCTGGACGCCGTCGAACGCCCCGAGCGGCCGATCCCCAGCGGTCGCGTCACCCCGGCCGCCGCGCTGGGCCTCGCGGCCGGCCTCACCGCCGCCGGCGTGGGCCTGGCCGCCGCCGTGGGCGGTCGCCGAGCGGCCGCGCTCGCGGTGCCGCTGGCCGCCAGCATCTGGGGGTACGACCTGCTGGCCAAGAACACCGCCGCCGGCCCCGCCGTGATGGCGGCCTGCCGGGGGCTGGACGTGCTGCTGGGCGCATCCGGCGGCCACCTGGTGCGGGCGCTCCCCTCGGCAGCGACAGTCGCGGCCCACACCTGGACGGTCACCACGCTGTCCCGTCGCGAGGTCACCGGTGCGGACGCGGCCCTGCCGATGCGCACACTCGTCGGCACCGCCCTGGTAGCCGCCAGCGCCGCCGTCGCCGTCCCCGGCGCGCGTCGCGCTGACGCTCCGGGCGGTCGCGGCGCTGACGTCCCGGGCGGTCGCGGCGCTGACGTCCCGGGCGGTCGCGGCGCTGACGTTTCCGCCGCCGAAGCTGGCGGGGCCGATCAGCGGGTCGGCGTGGGTGCGGGCCGGTCCCGGTCGGCCGGGGTCGCCGCCGCGCTGCCCGCGCTGCTGGCCGGGTGGTACGCCGCCCGCTACGGCGCGGCCCAGGCCCAGGTCGTGTGGGATCCCTCGGCCGGGAAGGTCCGCGCGGCGGTCGGCGCCGGGATCACCGGCCTGCCCGCCCTGCAGGGAGCGCTCACCGCGCGCGGCGGGGCCGGCCTGCTCGGGCTGGCCGTCGCGGCGGCGGCGCCGCTGGGTCGCCGGCTGGCCCGAAAGGTCTCCCCGACATGACCGTGCCCCGGCCCCGACCAGCGCAGCCCCGAGGCGGGCAGTCCGGAGCTGGGCAGTCCGGAGCTGGGCAGTCCGGAGGCGCGCAGTCCCGAGCCGCGCAGGCTGCCGACGCGCGGGCTGCCGACGGGCAGGCCCTGTCGCCGAGCGCCGACGCGACGACACTGCGCTTCGGGTACGGCACGAACGGCTTCGCCAACCACCGGCTCGACGACGCGCTCGCCGTCATCGCGGACCTCGGCTACGACGGTGTGGCGCTCACCCTGGACCACGACCACCTGGACCCGTTCGCACCCGGGCTCACCCGCCGGATCGCCGCGGTCGGTCGGCGGCTGGACGCCCTGGGTCTGGGGTTGGTGATCGAGACCGGGGCCCGCTACCTGCTCGACGCGTGGCACAAGCACGCGCCGACCCTGCTGCACGACGACCCCACCCGGCGGATCGAGTTCCTGCGCCGGGCGGTGCGGATCGGCGCTGACCTGGGCGCGGACGCGGTCTCGTTCTGGGCCGGTGTGCGACCCGCGACGGTGTCACCGCAGTGCGCCTGGGACCGGCTGGTCGCCGGCTGCGCCAGCGTGCTCGACGCCGCCGACAGCGCGGGCGTCACCCTCGGCTTCGAACCGGAGCCGGGGATGCTTGTCGAGAGCATCACCGACTGGCGTCGACTGCACGCGGCGCTCGGCGCTCCGGCCCGCTTCGGCATCACCCTCGACATCGGCCACTGCCGGTGCCTGGAGCCGTGGCCGGTGCCGCAGTGCGTCGCCGAGGTCGCCGACCACCTGGTCAACGTGCAGATCGACGACATGCGCCGGGGCGTGCACGAGCACCTGGAGTTCGGCACCGGCGAGATCGACTTCCCGCCGGTGCTGGCGGCCCTGGCCGAGGCCGGCTACCGCGGGCTGGTCGCCGTCGAGTTGCCCCGGGACTCGCACGCCGCACCGGCGGTCGCCGCCCGGTCCATCGATTTCCTGCGCGCCGCCGCCGCGACCGCGTCGGCGGGCCGCACCGATGACGAGGTACCTGCCGACGTCCTTTGCTCTGCCTCAACGGACGCAACAGAGACGGGCACCAACCGTCGCGTGGAGTGAAGCAGAGCAGAGGACGCGCTCAGGGCACCTGCACAGCGGCACAGCAGCGGAGCAGCACAGCGGCACTGCAGCAGAGCAGCACAAGGGGAGGAGACGGGATGACACCGGATTCACTACGGGCCGCTCTGCGGGGCGTACCCGAACCCGATTGGCTGGACGCGGCGCTGCGCCAGGTCGCGGCCGAGCCCACCGCGATCACCAGGCTCTTTCCCGCTGTCGGCAGGCGTTGCGGTCGGGCCGCGTTGCCCGACGCCCCCGGCTGGACCGCCGACGACGCGGCCCGGGTGCTGCTGCTCACCAACCTGCCGGGGGAGCACGCCACCTACGTCGAGAGCCTCTACCAGCACGGTGACGCGGCCGAGCGGCGGGCGGTGCTGCGGGCCCTCCCGCTGCTGCCGATCGGCGAAGCCGGGGTGCCGCTGCTGCACGACGCGATCCGGACCAACGACACCCGGCTGGTCGCCGCCGCCCTCGGCCCGTACGCCCGGCACCTCGACCCGGCCGCCTGGCGGCAGGCGGTGCTCAAGTGCGTGTTCAGCGGCGTGCCGTTGGCAGTCGTCGCCGACCTGGAGACCCGCGCCGACGGGGAGCTGGCCGCGATGCTGGCCGCGCTGGCCGCCGAGCGGCACGCCGCCGGCCGGGAGTTGCCCGCCGACGCCACCGACCTGCTCGACCGGCTCACCGCCGCACTGCCCCGGGAGGCGTGAATGCGCATCTTCGACCCCCACATCCACATGACCTCACGCACCACCGACGACTACGAACGGATGGCCGCCGCCGGGGTGCGCGCGCTTGTGGAGCCGGCGTTCTGGCTGGGCCAGCCGCGCACCAGCGCCGCCTCGTTCATCGACTACTTCGACTCGCTGATCGGCTGGGAGCCGTTCCGGGCCGGGCAGTTCGGGGTGCGGCACTTCGCGACGATCGCGCTGAACCCCAAGGAGGCCAACGACCCCCGCTGCCGCCCGGTGCTCGACCTGCTGCCCCGCTACCTGGACAAGGACGCGGTCGTGGCGGTCGGTGAGATCGGGTACGACTCGATGACCCCGGAGGAGGACGAGGCGTTCGCCGCGCAGCTCGCCCTCGCCGTGGCGTACGACCTGCCGGCGCTTGTGCACACCCCGCACCGGGACAAGGCGCGCGGCTGCGAGCGCACCCTCGCCGTGGTCGCCGAGTCGGGCATCGACGCGGGCCGGGTGGTGGTCGACCACCTCAACGAGGTGACGGTCAAGCTGGTCCGTGACAGCGGCTGCTGGTTGGGCTTCTCCATCTATCCGGACACGAAGATGACGCCGCAGCGGATGGTCGACCTGCTGCGCGAGTACGGCACGGAACGGATGCTTGTCAACTCGGCCGCGGACTGGGGACGCTCCGACCCGCTGCTCACCCGTGCCACCGGGGAGGCGATGCTGCTGGCCGGGTTCAGTGACGACGACGTCGACAAGGTGCTGTGGCGCAACCCGGTGGAGTTCTACGGCCAGTCCGGTCGGCTCGACCTGAGCGACCTGGACGTGGCCGCCAAGGTGGACCCGCAGACCGGCAACTCGATCCTTCGCGGCGGCAGCTGATGCGGCTGCGACATGCCGGCGGCGACACAGTCCACCTCGGCTACTGCACGAACGTGCACCCCGCCGAGGACCTCGCCGGCATCCTCGGGCAACTGGACACCTACGCCGTGCCGGTCCGCGCGGCGCTCGGCAGCGACCTGCTCGGCCTCGGCCTGTGGCTGGCCGCCCCGGTCGCCGCCGAACTGGCCGCCGACCCCGCGCTGCGTCTGCGGCTGCGCGCCGAGCTGGACGCGCGCGGGCTGGAGGTGGTCACCCTCAACGGCTTCCCCTACGCGGCCTTCCAGGCACCGGTGGTCAAGCAGGACGTGTACCACCCGGACTGGACCACCGAGCAGCGGCTGACGTACACGCTGGATCTGGCTCGGGTGCTCGCCGACCTGCTGCCCGACGACGCGGCCCGGGGCTCGATCTCCACCCTGCCGCTGGCCTGGCGGCAGCCCTGGGACACCGAGCGGGCCGACGCGGCCCGACGCCGGCTGGACCAGCTCGCCGCCGGCCTGGCCGCCGTGCAGCGCGACACCGGCCGTGAGGTGCGTGTCGCCTTCGAGCCGGAGCCCGGCTGCGTGGTGGAGAGCACCGGGCAGGCCGCCGCGCTGCTGTCCGGGATGGACACCGACCGGTTGGGTGTCTGCGTCGACCTGGCCCACCTGGCGTGCGCCTGGGAGGATCCGGCCGAGGCGCTGGAACGGCTGCGGGCGGCCGGGCTGCCCGTGGTGAAGGTGCAGGTCTCGGCCGCCGTCGAGGCGACCGACCCGGCCGGCGGGGCCGAGGCGTTGCGCCGCTGGGTGGAGCCGCGCTTCCTGCACCAGACCCGGGGCGCCGGCTGCGCCGGGCTGGCCGACCCGGCCGACCCGGCGTACGCGGCCGACGACCTGGACGAGGCGCTGGACCGGGCGCTGCCCGGACCGTGGCGGGTGCACTACCACGTGCCGCTGCACGCCCCGCCGGAGGAACCGCTCGGCTCGACCCTGCCCGTCCTGCGCGACGCGTTGAGAGCGCTCTACAGCGGCCCGACCGCCGGGTGCGACCACCTCGACGTCGAGACGTACACCTGGGGGGTTCTACCGGCCGCGCGGCGGCCGGGCACCGACGCGGAGCTGGCCGCCGGCATCGCCGCCGAGCTGGCCTTCGCCCGTGACGAACTGGTCGGCCTCGGGCTGACCCCGGAACGCACCGTGAGCGCGGGAGTGACGCGATGAGCCGACGACTTGTGGTACTCGACGTGGTGGGGCTGACCCCCCGCCTGCTGGCGCACATGCCCCGGCTGCGCGGCGTCGCCGACGGCGGCTTCCGGGCCGAGCTGGGCACCGTGCTGCCCGCGGTGACCTGCTCGGTGCAGTCCACCTTCCTCACCGGCGAGCAGCCCAGCGGGCACGGGATCGTCGGCAACGGGTGGTACTTCCGGGAGCTGGGCGAGGTGTTGCTGTGGCGGCAGCACAACGCGCTTGTCGGCGGGGACAAGCTCTGGCAGGCGGCCCGTCGGGCCGAGCCGGGCTACACCGTGGCGAACGTCTGCTGGTGGTACGCCATGGGCGCGGACGTCAACTGGACCGTCACGCCGCGACCGGTGTACTACGCCGACGGCCGCAAGGAACCGGACTGCTACACCGACCCGCCGGAGCTGCACGACGCGCTCACCGGCCGGCTGGGCACGTTCCCGCTGTTCACCTACTGGGGGCCGACCGCCGGGCTGCCGTCGTCGCGGTGGATCTGCCAGGCGGCCGAGCAGATCCTGGCCGACGTTTCACCCGATCTGACCCTGGTCTACGTCCCGCACCTGGACTACGACCTGCAACGCTTCGGTCCCTCGTCGGCCCAGGCCGCCGCCGCGGCGGCGGAGCTGGACGCCGTGCTCGGCCCGCTGCTGGACGCCGCACGAGCCCGCGACGCCACAGTCGTGGTGCTCTCCGAGTACGGCATCACCGACGTGTCCCGGCCGGTGGACGTCAACCGGCTGCTGCGCGCCGAAGGGCTGCTGCGGGTGCACACCCAGGCCGGCATGGAGTACCTCGACCCGTGGACGTCGAAGGCGTTCGCGGTCGCCGACCACCAGGTCGCGCACGTCTACGTCAAGGATCCGGCCGACGTGCCGGCGGTGGCGAAGCTCTGCGCCGGGCTGCCCGGGGTGGCCGAGGTGCTCGACGCCGACGGCAAGGCCGCGCACGGGTTGGACCACCCGCGCGCCGGCGAGCTGGTGCTGGTGGCCGAGCCGGACTCCTGGTTCACCTACTACTACTGGCTCGACGATGCCCGCAAGCCGGACTTCGCCCGGCTGGTCGAGATCCACCGCAAGCCGGGGTACGACCCCGCCGAGCTGTTCTTCGACCCGGCCAACCCCGGTGCCGCGAAGGCCCGCGCCGGGGTGGCCCTGGCCCGCAAGAAGCTCGGCATGCGCTACCTGATGAGCGCCGTCGGCCTGGACGCCGGCGCCCAGGCGGTGCGCGGCTCACACGGACGGCTGCCCAGCGACCCGGCGGACGCCCCGGTGCTGCTGTGCTCCGACCCGTCCGCCGCCCGGGACAAGATCGCGGCCACCGAGGTCAAGGCGCTGCTGCTGGAACTCGCCGGGCTGAGCGCCGGTGACGGGACAGCGGAGCGGCCGGGGGAGGGGTCGTGACGGTAACGGTGACCCCGACCGACACGAGTGGACTGCGGGCACGCTTCGACGCGGAGCTTGCCGCGTTCCTCGACAGGCAGGGCCCGGACTGGCCCGACGGCGCGCCGCGCGGGGTGTTCACCGCGCTGCAACGGTTCGTGCTTGCCGGCGGGAAGCGGCTCCGACCGCTCTTTTGCTACTGGGGCTGGCGCGGCGCCGGGGCGGCCGACGGCACCCCGATCGTGGTGGCCGCGGCGGCGCTGGAGCTGTTCCACGCGTTCGCGCTGATCCACGACGACATCCTGGACGGCAGCGACCGTCGGCGGGGCGAACCGTCGGTGCACCGCCTCTTCGCCGACCTGCACGCCCGCTCGTCGTGGCGTGGCGACCCCGAGGCGTACGGGCGCAACACAGCCCTGCTCTGCGGGGATCTCTGCGCGGCCTGGTCGGATCAGATGTTCCACGAGTGCGGGCTGGACACCGAGCAGGTGCACCGGGGCTACGCCGTGTTCGCGCTGATGCGTACCGAGGTGATCGCGGGGGAGTACCTCGACCTGGTCTCCGGGGTGGGCGACGGCTCGGTGGCCAGCGCGCTCACAGTGATAAGGATGAAGGCAGCCCGCTACACGGTCACCCGACCGTTGCAGATCGGCGCGGCGCTGGCCGGGGCGGGGCCGGAGCTGCTCGCGGCCCTCGGCGAGTTCGGCGATCCGTTGGGTGACGCGTTCCAGCTCCGCGACGACGTGTTGGGCGTCTTCGGTGATCCCGCGGTCACCGGCAAGTCCGTCCTGGACGACCTGCGCGAGGGCAAGCCGACGGTGATGATGGCGCTGGCCCGCAGCTCCGCCGACAGGCCGCAGACCGTACGGCTGAAGGAGCTGTTCGGCAACCCCACGCTTGACGCCGAGGGCGCGGCGGACCTGCGCGAGATCATCGAGGCTACCGGCGCCCGGGACCGGATCGAGCAGATGATCCGGGTCCGCACCGAGGCGGCGCTTACCGCCTTGCGTAGCGCGGTGGTGGCCGAGGAGGCGCGCTCCGCTCTGGTCGCGTTGGCGGCACAGGCCATCGATCGCCGCGCCTGACCCGGCAACTTTCCATCAAATCGACGAAAGTTGACGCTGGATCGCCGGAAGGTATGGACACATCGACAGCCGCGACTTAGTGTCGGGGCCAACACGACATTGTTTCGTCGAGGTGAACCGGCGGCGCGGTAACCCATCGACCCCACCACCGCTACGGCATCCGGCGCGACGGCGCGCGCCCGGCCTGGCTTCAACCGTCAGGAAGGGACAGCACAGATGTCCAACAAGGACGCACCCCCTCGTCGATCCCGACGATGGCTCTCCGCCGGATCGGCCCTGCTCCTCGTGGCCGCGGCCGGCACCGTCACACTGGCCGCCAGCTCGACGCCGGCCCAGGCGCACACGATCAACGCCAGCGACTTCCAGCAGGTCGAACTCGCCCGCGGCGTGACCGACATGGGTGAGCCGATGTCGCTGGCAGTGCTGCCGGACCGCTCGGTCCTGCACACCGCTCGCAACGGCACCCTGCGGCGCACCGACGCGAACGGCACCACCTCGGTGATCGGCACCCTGTCGGTCTACAACCACGACGAAGAAGGGTTGCAGGGCGTCGGCGTCGACCCGAACTTCGCCAGCAACCGGCAGATCTTCCTCTACTACGCGCCGCCGCTGTCCACCCCCGGCGGCGACGCGCCCGCGACCGGCACCGACTTCTCGGCCTTTGACGGGGTGAACCGCCTCTCCCGGTTCACCCTGAACTCCGACTTCACGCTCAACCAGTCGAGCAAGGTCGACGTACTCGACGTCCCGGCGAGCCGCGGCATCTGCTGCCACGTCGGTGGGGACATCGACTTCGACGCCGCCGGCAACCTCTACCTGTCCACAGGCGACGACACCAACCCCTTCGAGTCCGCCGGCTACTCGCCGCTCGACGAGCGGACCAACCGCAACCCGGCGTACGACGCGCAGCGCAGCGCCGGCAACACCAACGACCTGCGGGGCAAGATCCTGCGGATCAAGGTGAACACCAACGGGACGTACTCCATCCCGTCGGGCAACCTGTTCGCGCCCGGCACGGCCAGGACGCGGCCGGAGATCTACGCGATGGGGTTCCGCAACCCGTTCCGGATCAGCGTGGACAAGGCCACCGGAGTCGTCTACGTCGGTGACTACGGGCCGGACGCCGGCAGCACCAGCTCCACCCGTGGGCCCTCCGGCCAGGTCGAGTTCAACCGGGTCGCCGCGCCTGGCAACTTCGGCTGGCCGTACTGCACAGGCACCAACACCACCACCGAGACGTACAACGAGTGGGACTTCGCCACCGACGCCAGCGGTTCCAAGTACAACTGCGCCGGCGGGCCGACGAACAACTCGTTCCGCAACACCGGCCTGACCACCCTGCCGCCCGCCCAGCCGGCCTGGATCCGGTACGCGGGCGACGCCGGCACCCCGACCGAGTTCGGCGGCGGCTCCGAATCGCCGATGGGCGGCCCGGTCTACCGCTACAACGCCTCGTCGACCTCCACCACGAAGTTCCCGCAGTCGTTCGACGGCCAGTTCTTCGCCACCGAGTTCGGCCGGGGCTGGATCAAGCCCATCCACGTCAACTCGGACGGCTCCCGGGGCACCATCGACACCTTCCCGTGGGTCGGCAAGCAGGTGATGGACTCGGCGTTCGGTCCCGACGGCTCGTACTACGTGCTCGACTACGGCACCGGCTACTTCAACGGTGACGCCAACTCGGCGCTCTACCGCTTCGACTACGTCGCCGGTGGCAACCGGGCGCCAAGCGCCGCGGCGAGCGCCAACAAGACCTCCGGCGCGGCCCCGCTGACAGTGGTGTTCTCCTCGGCCGGCTCGTCCGACCCCGAGGGCGGCGCGTTGACCTACTCGTGGAACTTCGGTGACGGCACCACCTCCACGACGGCGAACCCGACGAAGACGTACAGCACCAACGGCACCTACACCGCCACGCTTACCGTGCGTGACCCGCAGGGCGCCACCGGCAGCGCGAGCGTGCAGGTAAACGTCGGCAACACCGCGCCCACGGTGACCATCAACAACCCCGGAAACGGGCAGTTGTTCAGCTTCGGTGACACAGTTCCGTACAGCATCACGGTGACCGACCCGGAGGACGGCACGATCGACTGCACGAAGGTCAAGATGACCTACGTGCTCGGGCACGACCAGCACGGGCACCAGATCACCTCGAAGACCGGCTGCTCGGGCTCGATCACCATTCCGGTCGACGGTGAGCACGACGACGCGGCGAACATCTTCGCCATCTTCGACGCCGAGTACACCGACGCCGGTGGGCTGACCACGCACACCCAGCACACGCTGCCGCCGCGCCACCGCCAGGCCGAGTTCTTCGGCAGCTCGTCCGGGATCAACGTGTTCAGCAAGACCCCGGCCGAGGGCGGCAAGACCGTCGGCGACATCAACAACGGCGACTGGATCGCGTTCCAGCCGTACCGGCTGGGCAACGTCACCTCGTTCACCGCCCGGGTCTCCTCGGCGGGCGCGGGCGGCACCATCCAGGTGCGGGCCGGCTCGGCCACCGGCACGGTGCTCGGCTCGGCGACCGTCCCGGTGACCGGTGGCTGGGAAACCTTCACCACTGTCACGGGGGCGATCAGCAACCCGCCGACCGCCACCACCACGCTCTACCTGACGTTCGCGGGTACGGGCACCGGCGCGCTCTACGACCTGGACGCGTTCACCTTCACCACCGGCTCGGCCCCCACCGGCGGGACCGGCCCGATCAAGGGTCTGGGTGGCAAGTGCCTGGACGTCCGCAACGCCGCCACCGCCGACGGCACGCAGATCCAGATCTACACCTGCAACGGCAGTGCGGCGCAGACCTGGGCGGTCACCGCGAACTCCACGATCAAGTCGTTGGGTAAGTGCCTGGACGTCTCCGGCGCCGGCACCGCCGACGGCACCAAGATCCAGCTCTACACCTGCAACGGGACCGCGGCGCAGAACTGGGCCGCGCAGGCCGACGGCACGCTACGCAACGCCGGGTCCAGCAAGTGCCTCGACGTCTCCGGCAGCAGCTCCGCCGACAGCACGGTGGTCCACCTGTGGACCTGCACCGCCGCCGCCAACCAAAAGTGGATCCTGCCCTGAGCTGAGTGGTGGGGCCCCTTGTCACCGCCTACGGTTGGGGCGAGGGGCCCTTCCTAACCACAGTTAGGAGAGCGATATGCGCAGACTCCTGCGACCCGTCCTCGGTGCGGGCCTGGCCGCCCTCGCCGTCATCGCCTGCACCACCCCGGCCAGCCCGGCCAGCGCCGCCGACGCCCCCTACGACGTGCTGGTCTTCTCCAAGACCGCCGGCTTCCGGCACGACGCGATCCCGGTCGGCATCCAGACCATCCGTGACCTCGGTGCGGCGAACAACTTCACCGTGACCGCCACCGAGGACGCCGCCGCGTTCACCACGAGCAACCTCGCCCAGTACGAGGCGGTCGTCTTCCTCAACACCACAGGCGACGTGCTCGACGCCACCCAGCAGACCGCCTTCGAGTCGTACATCGGCTCCGGCCGCGGGTACGTGGGTGTGCACGCGGCCGCGGACACCGAGTACGACTGGCCGTTCTACGGCAACCTGGTCGGCGCGTGGTTCGCCTCGCACCCGGCCATCCAGCAGGCCAACATGAAGGTGGAGGACCGGGGGCACGCGGCCACCGGCCATCTGCCGCAGACCTGGACCCGCACCGACGAGTGGTACAACTACCGCACCAACGCCCGGTCGACCGCGCACGTGCTGGCCACCCTCGACGAGTCGTCGTACTCCGGTGGCGGCATGGGCGCCGACCACCCGCTGAGCTGGTGCAAGGGCTACAGCGGTGGCCGGTCCTTCTACACCGGCGCCGGGCACACCCAGGCGTCGTACGCCGAGCCGAACTTCCGCAACCACCTCCTCGGCGGCATCCGGTACGCGGCCGGTCGGAGCAAGGCCGACTGCCGGCCCGAGACCGGCTACACCCCGCTCTACAACGGCTCCACGACCGGCTGGTCGCAGGCCGGTCCGGGTAGCTTCACCAACTCCGACGCCACCCTCACCTCGGTGGGCGGCATGGGGTTGTTCTGGTACAACGCCAAGCAGTTCACCAACTACTCGCTGAAGCTGGACTGGAAGCTGGCCGGGGACGACAACTCCGGCATCTTCATCGGCTTCCCGCCGTCGAGTGACCCCTGGTCGGCGGTGGACAACGGTTACGAGATCCAGATCGACGCCACCGACGCGGTCGACCGCACCACCGGCGCGGTCTACACCTTCCAGTCGGCGGACACCGCGGCCCGCGACGCGGCGCTCAACGCGCCCGGGGAGTGGAACACCTACGAGCTGCTTGTCGAGGGCGAGCGGCTGCAGATCTTCCTCAACGGGGTGAAGATCAACGACTTCACCAACACCAATCCGGTACGGTCGCTGGCCGGCCACATCGGCATCCAGAACCACGGCACCGGCGACGACGCCTCGTTCCGCAACATCCGGATCAAGGAGCTGGGCACCACGCCGCCGGCCACCGGCACGATCCAGGCCGAGGCGTTCAGCTCGGCCAACGGCGTCTCCGCGTTCACCAAGGCGGGCGCCAACGGTGGGCAGACCCTCGGCTACATCGAACCGGGTGACTGGGCCGCGTACAACGGCGTGGACCTGACCGGCGTCACCTCGCTCACGGCCCGCGTCGTCTCCGGTGGAGCGGGCGGCACCATCCAGGTGCGCACCGGCTCGGCCACCGGCCCGGTGCTCGGCTCGGTCGCGGTGCCGAACACCGGCAGTTGGACCACGTACGCCAACGTCACCACGGCGCTCTCCAACGTCCCGTCCGGCACCCAGAACCTCTATCTGACCTTCACCGGTAGCGGCACGGGGCTCTTCGACCTGGACGACTTCACCCTGGTCAAGGGGACCGGCGGAAGCACCGGGGTGGGCCCGGTCAAGGGCCTCGCCGGCAAGTGCCTGGACGTGCGCAGCGGCGCCACGGCCGACGGCACCCAGATCCAGATCTACACCTGCAACGGCAGTACGGCGCAGACCTGGACCGTGACCCCGAACTCGACGATCAAGGCGCTCGGCAAGTGCCTCGACGTGTCCGGCAGCGGCACCGCCGACGGCACCAAGATCCAGCTCTGGACCTGCAACGGCACCGGCGCGCAGAACTGGGCCGCCCAGTCCGACGGCAGCCTGCGCAACGCGTCCTCGGGCAAGTGCCTGGACGTCTCCGGCAACAACTCGGCGGACAGCACCATCGTCCACCTCTGGACCTGCACCGGCGCGGCCAACCAGAAGTGGACCCTGCCCTGATCCGCCGAACGCGCCGAGCCCACCGGGCGCACTGAGCGCGCAGGGGCCGCCGGTCACGGCCGGCGGTCCCTGCGATCCACTCGCTGCGGGCGTCACTCGCTGCGGGCGTCACCCGCTGCTACCGTCACCCGCTCCTGCCGTCACCCGCAGCGTCGGCGGACGCGCTCCGCCTCACCGGGCGCGTCCTCGCCGAGGCCAATGTCACCGACGAGGCATATACCTGTGAGTCATAGTTATGACTCACAGGTATATGCCTCTCGACCATCCATGCCCGGAGCGGCCGGGGCCGAGGGGGCCGCCGGAGTGGCGGGAGCGGCCGCACCGGCGGAGCCGGGGCCGAGGGGGCCGCCGGAGTGGCGGGAGCGGCCGCACCGCCGGAGCTGGGGCCGAGGGGCCGCCGGAGTGGCGGGAGCGGCCGGCACCGAGGGAGCCGGAGCGGCCGGAGGGGTCGGAGTCGTTGGGCGCGTTGCGTGGACGCGGGCGGTCCACTCTCAGGCGGCTGCCGTACCTTGACCAGCATGGGGCGTTTCGCGCGATGGCGCCGGATGGTGCGGACGCAGCAGCACCGCCTGCGCGCGGCGTTGCACCGGATCGAGGAGCCCGATCCGTTGACCGGGCCGGCCCCCAGCCTGAACCGTATCGACGCCTTGGTGGAGGGCTTCGCGGCGGGCCAGCCCGTGCGCTGGAGCCTCGGCGGGGCACCCCGGCCGCTGCCCGGGGCGGTGGACGTGGCGGCGTACCGGATCATCGAGGAGTCGCTGGCCGACGCGCGCCGGCACGCCCCCGGCGCTGCGGTCGCGGTCCGGCTGCGCTACGACGCCGAGGGCGTCACCATCGAGGTACGCGACGAGGGCGCCGACGCCGCGACGCCGGCGGGGGAGCCCCGGGGCGTCAGGCGAGGGCTGGCCGGGGTGCGCGGACGCGCCGAGCGGGTCGGCGGCACCTTCTTCGCCGGCCCGAATCCGGGCGGCGGGTTCACCGTCCGCGCGGTCCTGCCCGCGCCCGAAGAGGCGGCCGAGTGACGATCCGGGGCTTTCGCGATGGGGCCCGACGGAAATAGGGTGGGGGCGGCGACCGTGACGGTGGCCGGTGACCCGGTGGGAGGCGCAACCCGCCGGGCTCAGGTGCGCTCGGCACCCACCGGTGTTCCGCCCCGGTCCCGCGTACCGGTCTGACCGGTCACCCTCGCCCCGGTCCGCACAACGGAATCCCCATCACATCAGGGGAGAAGGACAATGGCGCGACCCATCACGCTCTTCACCGGCCAGTGGGCCGACCTTCCGTTCGAGGAGGTCTGCCGGCTCGCCTCCGAGTGGGGCTACGACGGTCTGGAGATCGCCTGCTGGGGCGACCACTTCGAGGTCGACAAGGCGCTCGCCGACGACTCGTACGTCGACCGCAAGCGGGAGACGCTCGCGAAGCACAACCTCGAGGTCTTCACGATCTCCAACCACCTCGTCGGGCAGGCGGTCTGTGACCATCCGATCGACGAACGGCACCAGGACATCCTGCCCGCCCGGATCTGGGGCGACGGGGAGCCCGAGGGGGTCCGCCAGCGGGCCGCCGAGGAGATCAAGGACACCGCGCGGGCGGCGGCGAAGCTGGGCGTGAAGACCGTCGTCGGATTCACCGGGTCGTCGATCTGGCACACCCTGGCGATGTTCCCGCCGGTGCCGCCGTCGATGATCGAGCGCGGCTACCAGGACTTCGCCGACCGGTGGAACCCCATCCTCGACGTGTTCGACGAGGTCGGGGTGCGATTCGCGCACGAGGTGCACCCAAGCGAGATCGCGTACGACTACTGGACGACGAAGCGGACGCTTGAGGCGATCGGCAACCGGCCCGCGTTCGGGCTGAACTGGGACCCGTCCCACTTCGTCTGGCAGGAGCTGGACCCGGTGAACTTCATCTTCGACTTCGCCGACCGGATCTACCACGTGGACTGCAAGGACGCGAAGGTGCGTACCGGCGACGGTCGACGCGGCCGGCTCGCCTCGCACCTGCCCTGGGCCGACCTGCGCCGCGGCTGGGACTTCGTCTCCACCGGGCACGGCGACGTGCCCTGGGAGGACTGCTTCCGGGCGTTGAACGCGATCGGCTACACCGGCCCGATCTCCGTCGAGTGGGAGGACGCCGGGATGGATCGCCTGGTCGGTGCCCCGGAGGCGCTGCAGTTCGTCCGCCGGCTCGCCTTCGACGCCCCGACCGCCGCCTTCGACGCGGCGTTCAGCAGCAAGGACTGACCGGCACCCGGACAGACAGCGGGCCGGTCGCCTCTCGGCGACCGGCCCGTTGACGTGCGATGGGTCTACGTGCGGTGGATCAGAGCGTGCTGCCGTTGGTGCCCGAGCCGGACGGCTTGGTGCGGGGGGTGGTGGCCGACGGCGACCCGGAGGTCGTGCCGACCGTGCTGCTGCCCGTCGAGCCGGAGCCCACCTTGGCGCCCACCGTGGCGGGCGTGCCGGCGAACGCGTCGTCGGCGGCGGTCAGCTCCTGCTTGCCGGTGCTGCCGTTGCCCAGCTTCTCGCCCAGCTTGGTCTGGCCGAGCTTGTCCTTGCCCTCGCTGTAGAGCTTGTTGGCTTGGGCCTGCGCGACCCCGGCCGCCTCCTGGACGGTCGGGTGGTCGAGCACCTTGCGGCCCCGAACCACGAGCTCTTCGTACTTCTCCCGGCCGGCACGGGCGCCCAGGACGAATCCCGCAGCCAGCCCGCCAAGAAACATGATCTTTCCGCGCATGGCGGCTCCTTCCGTACCTGACGCGCCGTCGCGCCGGCGGGTTGCCCCGTCGGGCGCGACCAATTCGCGCCTGCGTCCTCTGTCCGCAGCTAACTACCCATCCTGCTCCCCGCTCAAGCCTGCTTGTGCCGGGATGGCGATTTGCCCCGATTGCGATCCGGGCGCGGCGCTGAGCTGCGAATGTGGATCAAGGCCGATGCCTGTGGAACCCACTGGACCATCACCGGGGGATGTCCTGTACTCTTGTCCCGTCGCAGGGCACCGGCGAGATCCGGTCCCAGGCGGTGCACGATCCCCTGTAGCTCAATTGGCAGAGCAGCCGGCTGTTAACCGGCAGGTTATTGGTTCGAGTCCAATCGGGGGAGCTTCTCCACCCAGCGCCCGTCGGCAGTACGCCGACGGGCGTTTTCGTCTGCGGCCACCCGGTTTCGCCCTCCCTCGACGCGCTCGCCCGGCAGGATGGTCGATGTCGACTTAGACTCCCGCTGCGTCGATTGATGCGTCGATTCTTGGGGTGAGCGCCATGTCCGGACGAGGTGGCTTCGGCCGGGCCACACTGATCGCGGTGGCGGTCGTGCTGGCCTGGCTGGTGATCGGCGGCGTGGCCGGCCCGTACGCCGGGCGGCTCAGCGAGGTCGCCACCAACGACAACGCCGCCTTCCTGCCCACCGACGCCGAGGCGACCCGTGCCCAGGACCTCGCCGGTGGCTTCGTCGACCGGCAGACCGTGCCTGCTCTTGTCGTCTACGAGCGGTCGACGGGAATCACCGACGCCGACCGGCAGCGGGTGGCTGCCGACGCCGCCCGGTTCGCCCAGATCCCCGGCGTGGTCACCCCGCTTCCCCCGCCGATCCCCAGCGAGGACGGTCAGGCGCTCCAGGTCGTCGTGCCCGTGGACGACGCCGAGGGCGAGGAGATCAGCGCGGTCGTCGAACAGGTGCGCGACCTCGCCGGCGGCGACCGGGACGGGCTCACCGTGGACGTCGCCGGCCCGGCCGGCCTGCTCGCCGACCTGATCAAGGTGTTCTCCGCCATCGACGGGCCACTGCTGCTCGTCACGCTCGTGGTGGTGCTGGTCATCCTGCTGATCGTCTACCGCAGCCCGGTCCTGTGGATCTTTCCGCTGCTGGCCGCCGGAATGTCGTACGCGCTGGCCTCGGTCTTCGTCTACCTGCTCGCCGACGCCGACATCGTCAAGCTCAACGGCCAGGCACAGGGCATCCTCACCGTGCTGGTCTTCGGCGCCGGCACCGACTACGCGCTGCTGATGATCGCCCGCTACCGGGAGGAGCTGCACCGGCACGACCGCCCGTGGGACGCGATGCGCGCCGCGTGGAGGGGTGCCGCACCGGCCATCATCGCGTCCGGCGGCACTGTCATCGTCAGCCTGCTCTGCCTGCTGCTGTCCAGCCTCAACTCCAACCGGGCGCTCGGCCCGGTCGCCGCCATCGGCATCGCCGCCACGCTGCTGGTGATGCTCACCTTCCTGCCCGCGCTGCTGGTGCTCGGCGGCCGGTGGGCGTTCTGGCCCCGCCGTCCCCGAGCCGACCAGGCCGATCCGCAGGCCGAGCACGGCATCTGGAGTCGCATCGCCGGTTTCGTGGCCCGGCACGCCCGACCGATCTGGCTGAGCACCGCAGTCGTCCTGGCTCTCCTCACGCTCGGCCTGACCCAGCTCGGTGCGACCACCCTCGGGCAGTCCGACCTGTTCACCCAGCGCACCGACTCGGTGGACGGCCAGGAAGTGATCGCCCGCCACTACCCGGCCGGCACCGGCAGCCCGGCCACCATCTTCACCACCGAGCAGACCGCGCGGCAGGTGGCGCAGGCGGCCCAGGGCGTACGCGGCGTCGCCGACGTCCGTCCGCTCTCCAGCGGCCCACAGACCGGCCCGCCCGAGGGGAATGCCCCGCCCAAGGTCGTCGACGGGCGGGTGCAGTTGGAGGCGACGCTCGCCGACCCGCCCGACAGCGACGGCGCCGAGCGGACCATCCGCGAGCTGCGGGTGGCCGTACACCAGGTGCCCGGCGCGGACGCCGTGGTCGGCGGCTTCACCGCGATCAACGTGGACACCTCCGACGCCGCGAAGCGCGACCAGAACGTCATCATCCCGGTGGTACTGCTAGTCATCGCGGTCATCCTGGCCCTGCTGCTACGAGCCCTCCTCGCTCCCGTGCTGCTCATCGCCACGGTGCTGCTCAGCTTCGCGGCCACCCTCGGCCTCTGCGCGCTGCTGTTCCGCCACGTCTTCGACTTCCCCGGCGTGGACTCGTCGTTCCCGCTGTTCGCGTTCGTCTTCCTGGTCGCCCTCGGGATCGACTACAACATCTTCCTGATGAGCCGGGTGCGGGAGGAGTCGGTCAAACGGGGCACCCGCGCCGGCGTGCTCGCCGGCCTCGCCGTCACCGGCGGGGTGATCACCTCCGCCGGCATCGTGCTCGCCGCGACGTTCTCCGCCCTGGCCGTCCTGCCGCTGGTGATCCTCGTCGAGTTGGGTACCGCAGTCGCGATCGGGGTACTGATCGACACGATCATCGTCCGGTCGCTGCTGGTGCCCGCGCTCGCGTACGACATCGGGCCGAAGGTCTGGTGGCCGGGCCGGTTGTCCCGGGCGAACGGCGAGCGGGAGGCGCGCGATGCTGGCTGAGACCGACGTGGTCGTCGTCGGCGGCGGCCTTGCCGGCCTCGCCGCCGCCCGCCGGCTGCACCGCGCCGGCGTGCCCTGGCGGCTGCTGGAAGCCGGCGGCCGGCTCGGCGGTCGCGTCGCCACCGACGTCGTCGACGGATACCTGATCGACAGGGGTTTCCAGGTGCTCAACACGGCGTACCCGCGGCTCGGCACGCTGCTCGACACCGACCGGCTCGACCTCGGCTACTTCACGTCCGGGGTGCTTGTGCGCCGGGGCGACGACCTGCTGCGGCTGGTCAACCCTCTGCGGGAGCCGACCGGGGCCCCCGGCACCGCGCTGGCAGGTGTGGGCTCGTTGCTCGACCGGCTGCGCTTCGCCGCCCTCGCCACCGGCTGCGCCACGCTGCCGGTGTCCCGGCTGCTCTCCGCGCCGGAGACGACCGCCGAGACGGCGCTGCGCCGCGCCGGTCTCTCCGACGCGATCATCGAGGAGCTGCTGCGACCGTTCCTGTCCGGCGTGTTCATCGACCGGGAGCTGGCCACGTCCAGCCACGTGCTCGCGATGGTGCTGCGCTCGTTCGCCCGCGGCCGGATCGGCCTGCCCGCCGAGGGGATGGCCGCGCTGCCGCGGGCCATCGCCGATCCGCTGCCCGCCGACCTGCTCGACCTGGACACCCCTGTCGCGCAGGTCGCGCCCGGCCTGGTCCGCACGCAGGCCGGCGACATCCGCTGCCGGGCCGTCGTGGTCGCCGTCGACCCGCCCGCCGCGGCCGCGCTGCTGCCGGCCCTGGCGACGGTACGCATGCACAGCTACACGACCTACTACCACAGCGCGCCCGAGCCGCCGCTCGCCGAGCCGATCCTGCTCGTCGACGGCGAGCGGCGGGAGATCGTGGCGAACACGGTGGTGCTCAGCAACGCCGTCAGCACGTACGCGCCCGCCGGGCGGCACCTCGTGGCCACGTCGGTGGTGGGTCCGAAGGCCCCGCCCGAGTCGACCATCCGGGCCGAGTTGACCCGGCTGTACGGCCGATCCACCGCCGACTGGACCCACCTCACCACAGTGGCCGTCCCGGACGCGCTGCCCGCCGCGCCGCCGCCGCAGGGACGGCTGCGCAAGCCCGTCTCGATGGGGGAGGGGCTGTTCGTGGCCGGTGACCACCGGGACAGTCCATCGATCCAGGGCGCTCTCGCAAGCGGTTGGCGTGCCGCCGGGGCGGTGCTGGAGGAGCTGCGCGCCGGCTGAGCCCGCCTCGGACGAGGCCCCCGCAGCCGTAGTTGATCACCTATGATCGCCGCCATGCCCGCCCCCCTCCCGGCACCCACCTTCGATGCCGCTGCCGCGTACCCCGAGGTCAACGACCTGCGCAAGGCGCTCGACGCCGCCGACTGGCCCGCCGTCCGGGCCGTGTTCGCCGACCGGGACCCCGCCTTTCACACACTCCTCGTCAGGGAGGCCGGCGACCACGCCGAGTCCGCGGCGTTCCTGCATCGCGTGTACGACGACGACCCGACCGACAGGCTGGCGGGCACCCTGCACGGAACCCACCTCATCTGCGACGGCTGGCGGATCCGCAGCTCCTACCGGGCCCAACACGTCAGCCGGTCGCAGTTCGACCAGTTCCACGAGCACCTGCGTCGCGCCGAGCGGGTGCTCATCGACGTCACCGCCCGGTACCCCGACGACGCGGCCGCCTGGACCCAACGGATCACCCTCGCCCGGGGGCTGCAACTGGGCCAGAACGAGGCCCGCCGCCGCTACGACAGGCTCGCCCGCGAGCACCCCCACCACGCGCCCGCACAGGCGGCCCTGCTCCAGCAGCTGTGCCCCAAGTGGAGCGGCGACTGGGACCGGGCCTTCGCGTTCGCCCGCGAGTGCGCGCAGGCCGCTCCGGCCGGGGCGGCCAACGCCGTGCTGGTCGCCGAGGCGCACCTGGAACGCTGGCTGGACTTCGACACCGAACGGGAGCGCACCGCGTACCTGCGCAGCACGCCCGTCGTGGACGAGGTCATGCAGGCCGGGCAGCGATCCGTGCTGCACCCGGACTTCGTCGACCGGCCGGGCTGGGTGTGGGTCCGCTCGACGTTCGCGCTGATGTTCAGCCTCACCGAACAGTGGTCCGCCGCCGCCGGCCAGTTCACCGCCCTCGGCAACCGGGGCACCGAATACCCCTGGGCCTACGTGGACGACGCCGAGGGCTTCACGAAGTACCGCGCCAAGGCGTACGCGAAGGGTGGCCAGTCATGATCCAGCACCTGGACGTGGACGGGGTGCCCACGCTGCTCGCCCCCACCGGCGGGCCGATGCTCGCCGGGCTGACCTTCCGGGTCGGCACCGCCGACGAGACGCTCAACCGCGCCGGCATCACCCACCTCATCGAGCACCTCGCGCTGGCACCGCTCGGTCTGGCCGACTACCACGTCAACGGCGTGACCGCCCCGGCGTTCACCATGTTCCACACCCAGGGCTCCGAGGCGGACATCGCGGCGTTCCTGACCGCCGTCTGCGAGCACCTGTCCGACCTGCCTGTGCAACGGCTGGAGGTCGAGAAGGACATCCTGCGCACCGAGTGGAGCAGCCGGGGCGCCGGCGCGGTCGACGACATCCCGCTGTGGCGACACGGCGCGCGGGACTTCGGGCTGAGCAGCTACCCGGAGTGGGGCCTGGGCGGGCTCACCGCGGACCACCTGCGCGAGTGGGCGTCCCGCTCGTTCACCCGGGAGAACGCGGTGCTCTGGATCGCCGGCGACCGGGTGCCCGCCGGGCTGCGCCTCGCCCTGCCCAGCGGCGTCCGGCAGCCGGTGCCGGCGGTCTCGTCGGCGCTGCCGCAGACCCCGGCGTACTTCGTCGGCGGCGCCCGCGCGGTGGTCCTCGACTCGGTGGTGCGGCGCAGCGCCGCCGCGGCCGTCTTCTCCGGCGTGCTGGAGCGGGAGCTGTACCGGTCACTGCGCCAGGAGTCGGGACTCTCCTACACCACCACCACGGGGTACGAGCCGCGCGGCGACGGGTACGCCACGCTGCGGGCGCTCGCCGACGCGCTGGCGGAGAAGCAGGACGCCGTGCTCGGCGGCTTCGTCGACGTGCTGGCGAAGCTGCGGGTCGGACGCATCGAGCAGGCCGACCTGGACGCCACAGTCGCCAAGCGGGAGGACGTGCTCGGCACCGCCGAGGTCGACGCCGCGCGACTGCCGGGGTACGCCCTCAACGTGTTGACCGGCGAGCCGAACCTCAGCATCGACGAGCACCGGGCCGAGCTGAAGGGCGTCAGCCTCGCCGACCTGCACGAGGTGGCCGGCGAGGTGACGTCGTCGGCGCTGCTCCTGGTGCCGCGCGGGCTCACCGCCGACTGGGCCGGCTTCGTCGCGGCGCCCACCCACTCCAGCGACACAGTCGAGGGCACCACGTACACGGCGAAGCAGGGCGCCGGCGCCCTCCGGATCGGCGTGGACGGGGTGACCTACCTGGGCAGCGACGGCCCGCTCACCGTCCGGTACGCCGACTGCTCCGCGATGCTCGCCTGGCCCGACGGCGCACGGCAACTGATCGGCTCCGACGCCATCGTCCTGCACGTCGAGCCGACGATGTTCAACCTGCACCCGGCGGCGCTTCCGGTCATCGACGCCCAGGTGCCGGCCGACCGGCACATCGCCATGCCGGCCCGCACACCGGACGCCATCCCGCAGCCCTCGGTCGCCGACCAGCCGGCCCGTACGTCCGCCGACCGCCCGTGGTGGGAGATCGCGGCGATCGTGGTCAGCGGCGTGGCCGTCCTGTTGACGGGTGCGGTGAGCCTGCTGGTCACGTACGTGGTGGTCGCCGCCGGCACCGAGCCGGGCGAGGAGTGGCTCTGGGGCGTCGTCGTCGCGGGCTGGCTGCTCACTGTTATTCTCGCGTTGCCCATCGTGCTGCTGTGGCGACGGCGGCGGGGATGAGGCGGGGCCACACCGGCGCTGGCCCGTGATCCGCCGAGCGGGATAAGATCCGCGCGGTGTCGGGGCGGTAGCTCAGCCGGTTAGAGCAGGGGACTCATAATCCATCGACACAGCAGGGGGCGGTAGCTCAGCGGGTTAGAGCAGTCGACTCATAATCGATCGGTCACGGGTTCGAGTCCCGTCCGCCCCACCAGCGAAAAGGACCCGGGCACCTGATCTCACGGTCAGGCGCCCGGGTCGGACTCTATCTATGGGTTCAAGATCAAGGGTGTATTTCAGGGTGTACTCGGTCGCCGGAGCAACGTCGCGCCCATACGGTCCGTGGCCGCCTTCGCCGAGTCCGAGGCGACGTGTACGTAGCCGCGGGTCACCTGGATCGCCGAGTGCCGCAGCACCTCCTGCACGACCTCGATCGGCACACCCTGCGCGATCATCAGTGAGGCAGCTGTGTGTCGCCCGCCGTGCAACGGCAGGTCCGGAACCCCGGCGGCCTTGCACAGGCTCTTCCACTCTGCCCAGTCGCGCGCCGGGTCGATAGGCGAGCCGTCCACGTCGGCGAAGACGAGATCGTGCGTCGCGTACGCGCCCTCGGCCATCACCTTCTCCAGCTCCTGGACCTCGCGGTGCCGGCGCAGTTCGGCGACGAGCTCGCTCGGGATCGGGATCGTGGCCTTGCCGCTGCCCTTCGGCGCCTTGAGGATCAGCCCGCCGGCGATCGGCTGCTCGCCGGTGCGTAGCCGCTGCTTCCTCTGCGGGCAGTTCCCGGCACGCTTCCGGCCGCACGTCGCTGGCGACCCGCAGCCGTGCTCGAACGGACGGCGGTGCAACTGCCAGAACACGTCCATCGTCCCGGCATCCAGGTCGACGTACGACCAGCGCAACCCGAGCGCCTCGCCCTGTCGCAGTCCGATCGCGAGCCCCACCGACCATCGTGCCGAGTTGCGGATCCGCTCGGCCGCCGTGAGTACGGCCAGCGCTTCGGCTTCGGTGAGCGCCTGCATCTCCCTGCGCTTCGCCTTTGGCGCGTCCTCGATCACCTTGGCCGCGTTGCGTGGCGTCATGCCCCGCCGATACGCCACCTCCAGTGCCCGGGACAGGATCCGGTGGGTCTGCACGATGGTCGCCTGGGCGCGGCCGGCGTCCTGCATGGCCAGGTAGATCCGGTCGATGTGCTCGGGTGTAAGCCGGTCGATGCGCACCTTCCCGGCTACCGGGTAGACGTAGTTGCGCATGTATGTCCGGTAGCCGGTGACGGTTGTGGGGTCGCATCGTCGTGAGGCGACCGTCTCCAGGTACGTCTCCAGCCACTCCTGCAGGCTGACGCCGCGGCCGGCCTTGACGACGGCACCGGCCTTCTTCTGGTCGAGCAGCTCGTCGACGCGTTCTTCGACCTCTTCGATGGTCTTGCGCTTGACGTGCCGCTGGTCGGGCCGGCCGTTCGGCTTGGCGCCGACGACGACCCATGCGTGGTAGAGCGCGTCCTTGCCGAGGGTGATCGGCGGGTACTTCCGGCGGCGGGCCATCAGGTGGGCCTGCCGCGTTCGGCGCGCTCGGCGAGCAGCGACAGCATCTCGCGCAGCACCGCCTTGTCGGGCTCGGGGACGTTCGGGTCGGCGAGGGTGCGCAGGATCCGCCGGATCTCGGGTGGCAGCGGCGCGTCGGGTTCGGGGGAGTCGCGTTCGGGGGAGAGGCCGAGTGCGGCGAGTGCGCCGGCGGGGTTGACGCCGAGGCCGTCGCAGAACCGGCGGATCTTGTCCAGGTCGGGGGCGGTTTTGAAGTCGCCCTTCTGCCAGCGGTGGAAGGTCGCGGGCGGGACGCCGGTGGCCCGCGCGATGGAGGTGTCGGTCATGCCTCGGTCGCGGGCGCCGGTGAGGGCGCGGGCGACGAAGGCTGCGAAGCGGGCCCGGGAGACGTCGGGCGACTGGGCGGAGGATGCGGCTGCCACCAGGTCAAGGTAGGTCGCATTCGTGGGTCTGTTGTCGCGCGGACGGGAGTGCTCCCACCGTTGGGTGCGGCGGTGTTGCTCCTTGAGTCGGTCCGCTGCCCGGACTGCGTAGCGCTGCATGGGTTACATAGTGACGCTGAACGATGGGTGTCGCAAATCATCCGAACGGCTGAGGTGGTCCCATCGGTGAGAGTGCGCTACGGTACTCCCATGCATGAGAGTGCAACGCTAAGCAGTGACGCCGATGGGATCAGGGTCGACCCCGCCATCCTCGCCAGGCTGGCCTACAAGCTGGCCTACACGGTGCCCCAGGCAGCGGAGGCCATCGGGATGGGGGAGCGGACGCTCTGGGCTCTGGTCCGATCGGGTGCCATCCGTTCCTACAAGGTCGGCGCGTCCCGGCGGATCAGCCGCGCGGCACTCCTGGAGTTCATCGAGCAGCAGGAGAACGCAGGATGACGCACCCCGCCCCGCACCCGGGCACGCCGACGCCGCCCGCCGGCCCGAGCCGGATCAACCTGGCAGCCCAGTTCGCCAGCTTCGCCGACGTCGACGGCCGCGCCAAGCGGACGGCCGACGCCAAGGCCGCTGGTTCGCACGGCCACTCGGCCAGCCCGCTGAGCGGTCAGCACCGGGCCGACAACTACCGCCGGCAGACCGGCCGCACCACGTTCACGCCGAAGCAGTGGCGGCGGTTCGTCCACAAGGCGCACAAGGCCGGCGTGAAGGTCGCCGTCGCCTGATCTGAGTTTCCGGCGGGCCGGGATCCCCGCCCGCACCTCGGGCCGCGATCGCTACGACCGGCGGGCCGGGCAAGCCCCGGGCCGGCGTCCGTGACCCAACACCACTCCGGACGCCGCCCCGGCAGCAAGAACGCGGACCACCTCTGGCAAGGCGGTCCGCGCCAACCGACCTCATCCCAACTCCCGAAGGAGCCCAAGGTCGATGAACCAGAACCCTACCAACGAGACCGCCGCCGGCGAACTGCAGCGCCGCGACCACGTGATCCTGACCAACCGGCCGCACGTCTACCGCGTCGAGCAGACCCACCGCTACACCGACCGCGACCGGGACGGCGACGCCGTCGAGAAGGTGCTGCTGATCGTCACGCGGATTGGCGACACCGTGCCGCAGGGCGAGCGTCTCTGGGCGAGCGAGCCGGTGCGGGTGGCGACCGACGAGCAGGTCGCCGAAGCCCGGACCGTCGCGATCTCGGCCGAGATCGCGACCGACCTGCGGAAGCTGGCCGACCTGGTCGAGACCCACAAGCCGCGGTTCAAGTCGTGGAGCGGCCTGACGGTGTCCGGGACGATGATCGACGGCGAGATCTCCCGCGTCGCGGCGGCGCTGGGCATGGAGCTGCGCGACGGGTACGGCGCCAGCAAGTCGAAGCGGCTGGCGTGGTCGCCGACCGAGTCGGACCTGGGCGAGGGGCTCACCGTCTCCTTCGAGGGTGTGCCGGCTCCGGCGCCGGCGGTCGCCGAGCACCTGCTGCTCGCCGCCGGTCACGAGGCGAGCGGCCCGGTTGCCCAGTGCGTCTGTGGTGACAGGTTCGACGGGGAGACGCTGGACGAGGCTCGGGCGCAGTTGGATCGGCACGTCGCTGAGGCGAACGGCGAGTCCATGGCGGTCCCCCCGGCTGCGGCGGTGGACGCGATGGCGGACCGCGCGGTCGAGGTGTCCGCCGAACCGGCCGAGGCCGAGCACCGCGTCTCCAGCGCGTGGAAGGGCGGCCCGGGTGAGTGCGGCGCGCAGTGCGCCTGCGGCCTGACGTACGACGGCTTCGACACGCTCAAGGAGCCCAGTGACCTGATCGATCGGCACGTCGCGACCGAGGCGGGCGCGCCGGCCACCGGCGACCTGCAGTCGGGGCGGTGAGCGGCGATGCGTCCACTCGCACCCTCCGACCGCGAGGCCCTGGCTTTGCGCTGGGCCAAGCTACGTACGGCCTCCCAGAAGGCCGAGGCCGCGTCCGCCGCGTGGAACGTCGTGAACGACGAGCTGATGGCCAAGTGGAAGGCCGAGGGCCTCAACGACCTGGCGATCAGCCAGAACAAGGCGATCAACCTGCGGCTGAATGACGCCTGGGGCACGTACTCCTTCTTCAAGGGTGAGGTCGAGCGGTACTCGGCGGACCTCCAGGCGGAGCTGGCGTACCGGCAGCTGCTCGCGATGGGCGACGAGCCGCCGGCGGCGGCGTGGCCGGCTGCGGCCGACCGCGACGTGCCGCGTCCCGGCCGCCGGCCGCGCCCGTACCAGCCGGCCGCCGACGCCGACGTGGTCCTCGGCGGGCTCGTCGAGCCCGGCCCGGTCACCGACCCGGCGCTCCGGGACACCAACTCCCCGACCGGATCCGCTTCCGACACCCGTCGCGAGGCGCACTCAGCGGATCTCGGTCCGGTCGGGGGCCAGTGGTCGACGCCGCCGGGGGTCGGCGTCGGTCAGGGCGCGGCGGGTGCGGGGGTGCCCGCCGCGCCCATCACCACCGAAGGCGGTGCGCGATGAACACACCCATCTGGCTGCTCGACGTCGACGGCGTCATCAACGCCTCGCGGCCCGGCTGGGGCGCTGCCCCGACCAAGGCCACCGCGTACGCCGCCGGCACCGGCTACACGATGCGCTGGGCCCCTGCGTTGGTCGACCGCATCCGCGACCTGCACAAGGCCGGCACGGTCGAGGTCCGTTGGTGCACCACCTGGTGCGCGTTCGCCGAGGAACTGGAGCGGCTGTGGCGGCTGCCGGTGCTCGGTCGAGCGTTCACCGAGGACATCAACGGTTCGGCGGCGTCGCTGGCGAAGCTGGCCGCCGCGCGGCAGGTGCTCGCCGAGGGCCGGCGGCTGATCTGGACGGACGACGTCGAGGTGCCGCTGTGGGGTGAGGTCCACGACGAGCTGATCGCCGACGGCAGGGCGCTGCTGATCCGGCCGAAGGGCAGCACGGGGTTGCAGCCGGAGCACCTTGACGAGATCGAGGCGTTCGCTCGGACGGCGGAGCTGCCCGGCACCGAGGGCGGTGCGCGATGAGCCGGAAGACGACCGCAGAGGCGCAGAAGCGCGTCGACCGCGTGGTCGAGCTGACCCGCACGATGCTCGCCGACGGCCACCACCCGGACGACCTGGTGGACGTCCTGGTCACCGAGTTCAGCGATCTGCCGTCGGATCGGGTGATGGCGATGGCCGCTGCCGCGATGGTCCGCCTCGCTCAGCAGTCGGGTGGTGCGTGATGGCGCAGCTCGATCGCATCGACGGCGGGTCGCACACCGCCCGCGTGTCCGCCGCCGTCCAGGACCGCATCGCCCGCGAGGAACGGCAGGCCGACGCCCTCGCGTACCTCACCCGTACGGGGCAGCTCGACGTCGTGGCCGAGGCCCTCGGCCTGGTCGAGCCGGAAACCGAGACGCCCGAGCCGAAGCGCCGCCTGGGCCACAAGTTGGTGACCCGATGACCAACCTCTTCAACTCCCTGGCCACCGGCGTGATCCTCGCCTGGGTCTTCTCCGGCCTCGTGCTCAGCATCGCCAAGCTGCTCCAGCGGGGCGCGCCCAGCCTGGCCCGGAATCTGTTCCACGAGCTGCGACCGTTCTACCTGCCCGCTGTGGTGGTCGCGTTCGTCGCCTCCGGGATGCTCGGGGTCGGCTGGGTGCGGTGGCTGAACCTCGCGCTGAACCTGTGGAGCTGGTGGGTCTTCCGCGATCTCGACGATGACGACGACCGGTGGAAGCGGCGCCGTAAGCGCCTCGTCGAGCGGGTGTCCGTCGTTGACGGGCAGCTCCGGGTGGTTCCGGGCGGTGCGCGATGAACGTCGCGATGACGAAGACCGTCCTGTCGAACGCGCAGCTGTTCGTGCTGCTCGCCGCGATCCTCTTCGGCACCACGTCGGTCATCTTCACCGCGCTGTGGTGGGGCCGGAAGCCGGCGCGCAAGCCGGCCCCAGCCACCCCGGCCGACGACCAGGCAGCCACCGCCACCGCGCTACTACGCCCGGACGACCCGGCGCTGCCCGACGACGAAGCCCAGCTGATCGCCTCGACCATCGCCTACGCCGTCGACGCGTACGCATCCGTACTCGCCGCGAAACGCGCCGGCCTCGACCCGGCCGTCGTGCAGCGCCTCACCGACCAGATGTACGCGGACCTGGTCCGCGCGCTGACCCCGACGCAGCTGGCCAGGGCGGCGACGTTCGGCCTGCGTGACCACGCCGGCGACCGGGCCCGGCGGCTGCTCGACACCGACAGCCTCTCCATCTCTGACCTGGAGTCCTGATGAGCCTGAACACCGAAAGCGCGTTCGCTCGGGCGGTCCTGGCCGCCGACAAGCGCCGCCGCCGCAACCGCAGGGACAAGGTCATCACCCACCTGATCACGAGCGTGCTGCTGTCCCTGCTCGGCGGGTGGGCGCTGATGCTCGCCGTCGGCATCGCCCGGGCCGAGTGGCTGCCGGCCCTGCCGACGATCGGCTACTGGCCGGCGGTGCTCCTCTCCGCCCTGCTCCGGAGCGCCCTCACCAATCCCGCCTCCACCAAGGAGTCCTGATGAGCATCGCTGGAGACCTGCTGACCGCCGGCGCGTTCCTCATGCCGATCGGCCTCGCCGTTGGCGGGCTGCACCTGCTCGGCCGCCGCCGCCGGGCCGCCGCGAACGAGTTCGACCTGTGGGCGCCGCACGAGCCGGCCGTCGAGCTGACGCCGGTGGTCGTTGTGCACGACCAGGCCGTGGTGCCGGAGCGCCGTGACTGGCCCATCGCCCACGACCACGTCGAGCAGGCGATCGCCGCGCCGGCTGAGCGGATCTGGCCTGCGGCCGCGCTGACCGAGCCGGTCGGCCTGGCCGCGTGGGAGGTGCAGTGGACGCCGCCGTACGCCGAGCTGGTGCTCGCGCAGGTGGTGCGCCGGCACGGTGTCGACGCGCAGGACATCGCCCGGCGGTGGCTGCGGGAGATCGGCGACGTGCAGCGGGCCAAGGCCGGCATCCGGCCGATCGTGTCGCCGGCCAGCGACCGGGACTTCACCGGCGCGTTCGCCGTCGTGGCGGTGGCCTGAGATGGGCGACCTCAACCTCGACACCATCGAGCAGCAGTCGCTCCGCTACACCGGTGCGGCCGGTGCCGACCAGTCCTGGCTGGCGCGCGAGCTGGCCGGCTGGGTGCCGGGTCTGATCGCCGAGGTGAAGCGGCTCCGCGCCGAGCTGACCAGCCACCAGCCGCAGATCCTGAGCAACGAGCCCGCGCCCGACATCACGGAGGTCCGCGACCAGGACGGCAGCCCATGGCACCGGGACAAGGACGGGCGGTGGTGCGCGTTCGGCGTCGGGACCGGCGCACCCACCTCATGGGACTCGCTGGTCAGGATCTGGGGGCCGATCACCACCGTGCCGAAGGCGGCCGACCAGTGACCGCCGGCGAGCGCCCCTACAACCCCGACGGGTGCGGCATCGGCCGCACCACCGCCCGCCTGATCATCGCCGTGATGGGGCTGCTGCTCGTCGCCCCCGGCATCGCCCTGGCGGTCCTCCTGTGACCGACCAGCACACCACCCCAGCAGCCGCACGGCGGGTCACCCCGACCGCCGTGCGGCTGCTCCCCGCCGACGAGCCCCGCGACACCTGGCTCGCCGCCCGCCGCAACGGCATCGGATCCTCCGACGTCGCCGCGATCCTCGGCGTCGCCGACCACAACACCGCCGTGCACGTGTTCAGGGACAAGCGCGGGGAGCTGGTCGACGACGCCGGCGAGGCCGCGCTCTGGGGGAACCTGCTCGAAGAGCCCGTCGCCCGCGAGTGGGCCCGCCGGCAGCGGTCCGTCATCCAACGCGTCGGCCTGGTCGCCCACGTCGACGCCCCGTGGCAGATGGCCACCCTCGACCGGCAGGTCCTGGAATGCCCGATGGACCGGTCGGTGAAGACCCGGTGCGCGCTTGAGGTGAAGTGCCGCAGCGCGTACAAGGCCAGCCGGTGGCGCTCCGACATGCCCGACGACGTCCTCGCTCAGTGCACCTGGCAGATGCGCGTCACCGGCTACGACCACATCCACGTCGCGGTGCTGCTCGGCGGCAACGAACTGAAGATGACCGTCGCCCACCGCGACGAGGCGATGGAGCGGTACGTGCTGCGCGAGGTCGAGCAGTTCCGCACCGAGCACCTCCTCGCCGGCGTCGAGCCGGCCTGGGACCTGAACAAGGCCGCGGCGCTGATCGAGATGGACGCGCTGATGCACCCCGACCGGGTGGGCGAGATCAGCCTCGACGAGGTCGGCGAGGTCATGGAGTACGCCGAGCTGTCCGCCCGTAAGGGCGCCGCGGACCGGGCGTTGAAGCGGGTCCGGGCGACGCTCGCCCGGCTGGCCGCCGGCGCGCGGACGGTGACGTTCGGCGGGGAGCTGGCCTACACGTTCGACCCGGTCACGAAGCGGACCACCGACCTGGACCGGCTGCGTGAGCAGTGGCCGCAGGCGTACGCGGACTGCGTGACCGAGAAGACCCACCACCAGATCCGGATCAGCCCGGAGTTCCGACGGACAGGAGAGTTCGAGTGAGCCTGCGAGAGCGCGCGGCGGCCGAGGCAGACGGCTGGCCGGCCGCGACCACCACGCCGGCGCCGTCCGGCGAGCAGCGGCCGGCCCAGCCGGTCGACGAGCCCGACGACCTGCCCGAGGTTGTCTACACCGACCCGATCACGGACGTCGACCAGGTGCCCGTGCACGTGGCCTGGGCGCGGGTGATGCGCGACGTGAAGTCGATCGCGAAGAGCGGACGCGCGGACATCAAGACCGACAAGGGCGGCTACAAGTTCAACTACCGCGGCATCGACATGGTCCTCAACGCGGTCGGGCCGGCGCTGCGCCGCCACGGCGTGATGGTCATTCCCGTCAAGGTCGCCGCCTCGTACGGCATGGCCGGCCGGATGCGCGACGTGCAGGTCAACGTGACCTACGAGATCCGCGGCCCGAAGGGCGACATGATCACCGCCCAGTCCGTCGGTGAGGGCTTGGACGCTGGCGAGCGCGGTACGCCGAAGGCGCTGACCACGGCGTACCGGAACCTGCTGATCACCGCGCTGACCATCCCGACCGAGGACCCGAAGATGGACCCGGACCGGGTCAACGTGCAGCGGGAGGAAGCCCGCTTCGACCCGCTGGCGTACCGCGATGAGGCGTTGAGCACCCGCACGTCGGTGTCGCGGCTGTCGCAGATGATCCAGGAGCTGCGGTCGCTGAACCGGGGCGGCGAGCTGGTCGCCAACGAGACGGGCGATGAGGAGAAGCTGGGGAACCTGCTGATCCGGATCCGGCGGGAGCGTACGGCGCCGCCGCCGGCGGCTGGGGACGACTGGCCGACGGCGGCGCAGCCCGGATCGGCGGCCGACCAGTGAGGGGCTACCTGCGCGTCGGTGTCGACGGCACCCTCACCTCGTACAGCGTCGAGCCGGTCAGCGCGCTCATCCGCGAGGCGATCGGCGACTCGGCGGACATGGTCCGGATGCCGAACGGGCTGATGGGTTGGGTCGACGGCGAAGGCCACGTCAAGGGCCTGCAACGCAATGTGGTCGGCAGCATCGTGCTGATGGCGCTCGGCGCCGCGCAGATGCCGTACGCCGGGCCGGTCGTGATCACCGGCTGGGATCCGGTCCGGGAGATCGTCGCCCTGGCCGTCGCCGGCGAGCACGTGGTGCGGGCGGTGCACGCCCGGGTTTGCGCCGCGCTGGCCGGGGCGGTCGACGAGGACGGGTTCGCGGCCGCGGTTCGGGAGACGGCCGCCGAGTTGGTGGCCGCGCCGACGCCGGCGTTGCGGGTCGTGCCGCTGGGCGGTGAGGGCCGGTGAGCCGCGTCGAGCTGTTCGTGCCGGACCCGGCTGACGTCGAGCTGGTCAGCGAGGCGTGGAAGGCCGCGACGTGTCCGCACTTCCGGGACACGGCCGTGTGCCTGCCCTGCCAGTCCACGGCGATCCTGCGGGCGCTGAACGAGCGGTACGAGCTGACGCCTCGGGCGGGTGCCCAGTGACCGAGCTGCGCATGGTCGCGATCGACCTCGCCTTGCGGAACACGGGCATCAGCGCCACCCACGACCACCACGGCACCGCGAAGGTCGTCACCAGCACCACCGTCTGCGAGACGGTCACCGGGCACCCTCGCATCCACCGCGTTCTCACGAGCATCGCCGCTGCGGTGGCCTGCCGGCCGCACCTGGTGGCCATCGAGTCGGTGTACGCCGGCGCCGGGAAGGGCGGCACGGCGCTGCGCCTTGCCGAGCTCCACGGCGTGGTGACTCATTGGCTCTATTCCAAGGACATCCGCTACGTCTACGTCGAGCCGCAGCAGATCAAGATCTATGCGACTGGCAACGGGAACGCCGACAAGACCGCCGTGCAGTCGGCGGTGATCGGCGAGTACGGGCACCTGGTCCACGTCGCCGACGAGCACCAGGCCGACTCTCTGGCGCTGCTGGGCCTGACGGCGCACGCGTACGGCGTGCCGCTGACCACAGTGCTGAACCCGAAGCGGATCCGCGCGGTCGAGGCGATCCGCTGGCCCGTGATCGGGGAGCGGCCGTGAGCGCGCTGCCGCCGCACATCCTCGCCGACGTCGACCAGCACCGGGCACTGCTCGTCGAGCTGGTCGGCGCGGTGCGGGAGCACGTCGACGCGGAGGCGTGCCTGTACCCGGAGGCGTGCCCGGGCTACCAGGTCGCCCTGGTGCTGCGGCACATGGACGGGCTGACGCAGGCGCGGCTGCTGGTGCTGGCGCTGCATGAGCTGCGGGCCCGGGGCTACGACCTGCCGGTGCACCTGACCGAGGTGGCCGTGGTCGCCCTCAACGACAAGCCGAAGAGGAGGTGGTGGTCGTGGCGCCGGTGACGGACCAGGCCGCCGTGGTGGACGCAGGCCCGTGCCGTGGGTGCGGCTGCGAGCAGTGGAACCACCGGATGGGCAGGAAGGGCTGCAAGGACGCGGTCTGCGGCTGCGGGAAGTACGAGCCGCCGAAGGCCGCGCCGGCGGACCCGTTGAAGGCGGCGTACGAGCAGACCGTTGAGGAGCTGGGCCGCGGCTTCGACGTGGAGTCCGGTCTGGCCGCGGTGCTAGCCGAGCCGGAGCCCGTCGACGAGCCGGAGCCCGAGCCGGTGCCGGTGGTGGCTGACCCGGTCGCGCAGGCTGACAGCGTCGAGCAGGTCGCCGCGATCGACGCCCAGCTCGCCGAGCCAGACAGGGCTGAGCCCCCGACGGTCGCCGATCGGCCCATGCCACCCAAGGACTTCCTGGCCGCCCACACGCATGTCAGCGACCGCGCAGCCGCCGGCTACGGATGGCAGCAGGGGTACCTCGCGGCGCAGGCCGCAACTGCCGCCGAGCTGACCGCCGCCAGGCACGAGGCGGCCGAGGCGCTCAACCGCGCCGGCCACCTCCGGGCCAAGCGGGACGAGGAACGGCGCCAGGCCGACCGGCTCGACGGCGAGCTGCGTAACGCGGTGGCCGAGCTGGAGCAGGTCCGCGCCGAGAAGACCCGGCTGGCCGGGCAGCTCGCACCGCGGCTCGCCGACCTCGACCAGGCGCTCGGCGAGCTCGCGAAGCTGCGGAACGTCAACGTCGAGCTGGGCCGCGCCCACGCCGAGATCGACCGGCTGAGCCGTGAGCGCGACGACGCCCGGAAGGCGCTGAAGAACACCGCTGACGCGTACGTGCAGACCAGCATCGCCGCCGCCACGAACGTCCTCTACCGCTACGACGCGAACCAGTGCACGACAGAGGGCTGCGGGAGCCGGTACACGGTGCCCGTCGACCACCCGCACCGGCTGACGCCGGTCACCGTGCTGGTCGTCCGCCGCGAGGTGGCGTCGTGATCACCCTGACCCGCGCCGACCGCGACGACCTCGCCCTGGTCGCCATGGGCCTCGACCGGGCCAGCCTGTCGCTGCGCCTCGGCCCGCGTCGCGCCCAGCGGATCTGGGATCGCTGCGGCACCCAGCAGCGGGCGCTGGAGCTGGTCGACCTGTTCGACGGCCTGGCCGATCGGCCGGTGCTGGAGCACGGGCCGTTCGGTCCGCTGCCCGGCCGAGTCGTAGCGGTGGCCGATGCGTGAGGTGCTGCGCCGGTTGCTGGCCGGCCTCGGTGACGCCGAGGTGGCCCGCCTGAAGGCCGAACGAGACGAGGCCCGGCGTACGCGCGCCGTGGCCATGGCGGCGGCCGTGCGCTGGCACGGCGTCGCCCAGATCCACCAGGCCCGGGCAGACGCCCAGGCTGACCGACACCGCAAGGAGCAGTAGTGGGAACCGTCAACATCAGTTCGGCGTGGTCCAAGGAGAACCGGCCCCGTAACGGCCTGGTGCAGATCGAGGACAAGCTCGTCGACGACGAGCTGCTCGACGCCTCGTACTGGGGCCTCGTTCGGATCGAGCCCAACTTCTACAAGGTCGACGGCGAGGACGGCAGCCGTACGCCGACGGTCCGGATCGCGCACATCGAGGTCGTCACCGACGAGGACGACGTCGAGGCGGTGCGGTCGCTGCTGCAGCGCCGTTTCAAGGACCGCACGGGCATCGACGACGCCCCGCCGGCGGACCTGTTCAGCGTGCTCCCGGGCGACGGTGCGCAGGACGCGGACGGCGAGCGGCAGGTGCCGGAGGCCGACGGCGACGAGATCATGGCCGAGCGCCGCGAGCGCAAGGAGGCCGAGGCGGCGGAGCAGGCCGGCAGGGTGGCGCCGCCGGCGTTCTCGGGCGGCGGTGAGCCGGCATGACGACCATCAGCCCCGAGAACGCCGAAGAGCTGTACGAGTCGGAGGACGGCGAGACCGTCGGCCCGTGGACGCGCGTCACCCAGATCGCCCACGAGGCCCGGCGGTGGATGCAGGGATACTCGCTGATCCTCCGCGACGAGGCCGGAGCGCTGTGGGCCCTGGACTACGACCTCGGTCTCACCGAAGAGCAGCCGCACGAACTGCCCTGGGAGAACGGCGAGGCGGTCGGTCTGACCCGGGTGTACGCGCACGAGGTGGTGCAGGTCGAGTACCGGCCTGTTCCGCCGAAGGGCGGTGAGCGGCCGTGACCGTCCCGGAGGTCAGTCCGTACGACGAGCTGCGGTGCCCCATGCCGCAGTGCGACGAGCTGCTCTTCCTCAGGTGGGAGCTGGTGCTCGGCCTCAGCCACGGCAGCCTCACCGACGCGCCGGCCCTCCCCGCCGATGCGGAGGCCGGCACCTGGTACGTCGAGTGCCTGGCGGGACACCGGCCCCTCGTGCCGGCCCCGATCGTCTGCCCGTGCGGCCGCGACGAGTGCACGGAGGAGTGCAACGACGCGGACGTCGACAGCTCCGACGAGCTGCGGACCTTCAGGGCCGCCGACCTGGCCCGGCTGCGGGACCTGATCGCGCAGCTGACCGAGGACGGTGGGCTTTGACCGCCCCGACGATGACCGTCAGCGAGCTGCAGGCCCGCGTCGACCGAGGCGTGACCTGGCTCGACGAGCACCACGGCGGCTGGTGGCGCGTCGACCTGCTCGACCGGGGCGAGGACGGCGGTCCCATCGACCTCGACGCCCTGTCCATGTCACACAACTGCTACTGCGTGCTCGGGCAGCTGCTCGGCAGCTACTTCCGCGCCGAGATCGCCCTCGACGAGTCCGTCAGGTGCGGCTTCGACACCGCCACGTTCTCCAACGCCGACCTGGGGCGGATGAACCGCGACGACGAGTACCGGGCGGAGTGCGAGACGGGTCGCGACGACGAGTTCACCGCGCTCACCGCGCTGTGGACGCAGGTCATCGAACGGCGGCGGGCCGCGGCCGGCCAGGCGCGGAACCGGAGCCGGCTGTGATCGGCCGCAAGCAGGAACAGCCGGCCGTCGACCCGGCGGCCGTCCGGCTCGCCCAACTCACCGCCCGCCACGACCAGGCCCTCGCCCGCATCGAAGAGGGCCTGCGCACCGCCGGCCGGGACCGGCGGACCGCCGACGTCCTGCTCGACCTGCGGAACCTGCTCCGGCCACCGGAGCGGCCGTCGTGAGCGCCGACTACGACACGGCGTGGCGCGAGCGCTTCGGACGGTCCTCACCGTCCGGGGCGCTCGCCGCCCTCAGGGAAGCCGCAACGATCGCCGGCCCGCCCGTGCTCGCCTCCCCGCCCACGCCCCGCCCGGACGACGAGGTCCTGCGGATGACCACCGAGTACCGCTGGACGGCCCGGCAGGTCGCCGCGGTGCTTGCCCTCGACGAACAGCAGGTCGCCCGGATCCTCGCCCGCCACGGGCGCGGTCCGGCCCGAGAGGAAGGACTGGCGGCGTGACGACCACAACGAAGGCGGCGCCGACCGACACCGGCGCCTGCGGTGAGCGCGCCGGCTACAGCCGCCACCGGGTCGCCGGCGAGCAGCCGTGCCGGCCCTGCATGGACGCGAACAACGCGGCGAACCAGGCCCGCCGGCGGCGGCTGCGCCCGCGGCCGCCGATGCCGGCGGCGGTGCCGTTGACCCCGCGGTCACCGTTCGGCCGGTTGGCGGCGCTGCCGGTCCTGCACCGGTTCCGGGGTGTGTCGCAGTGTCGGGACTGCTTCGGCTGGTGGGACGACCCGAGGCACGTGGTCCTGTGACCGACCTGCTGATCGCCTCCCACGACCAGGCCGTGCACGCCATCCGCGAGCACCTGAACCGGCCCGACGTCGACGAACTGCTGCGCGGCGTCGTCCTGCGCGTCCTCGACGTCCACCCGTCGTACGCGTCGCCGACGGGCCGGCCCGATCCGGACTGCCCGACGTGCGAGGGCCGCGGCTGGTTCGCGACTGAGGAGTCCGACCGGGAGCACTGCCACTGCCGGTGCCCGTGGTGCTCCGGCTGCGAAGAGCCGCTGTGCTTCGGCCCGTGCCCGACGGTCCAGGTGATCGCCGAACGCCTCGACCTGATCGCCACCTCCCCCCGCAGCGACCAAGAGACGGAGCGATAACCATGGGCACCTCAACCAACGGCATCCTCGCCTACGGCTACCACTTCGGCTCCGAGGACAGCCTCCTGATTCGGGAGGCTCAAGAGTCAGACACCAACCCCGACGGCTACTTCGTCAACTCCTGGTACGACTACCGGACCACGATGACCGTCGACTACGAGAAGGTCGACGGCGCCCTCGATCCGATCGAGGCGATGACGAAGCGGCTGTACGACTCGATCCCCGATGCGCCGCCCGCCGAGGACGACTGGGACCGCGCGAACGTCGTCAAGGGCCGGCTGGGTGTGTGGTTCGAGGCGCACTGCTCCGGCGACTACCCGATGTACGTGCTCACCACAAAGGTCCTCACCGCGCACCGAGGCGACGCCGACGTGGTGCCGATCAGCGATCTCCGGCAGCGCCAAGACGAGTGGGACGGCCTTCTCGCCCGCGCCCTCCAACTGCTCGACGTCACGCCCACCCAGGCGCGGCCGGAGTGGCTTCTCTGCTCGTACTGGGGCTGACGTGACCGACGACGGCGTGCGGGCGGCGGTGATCCGGCACCTCGTGCCGCTGCTGATCCGCGCCCGCCGCATCCGCCCCCGCCGAGCCCGACTGCTCGCCGTCAAGCTCAGGAGACACCGATGACCAAGCCGTACAACGACGCCGACGTTCAGGCTGCCGCCAGCGCGCTTAAGCGGTCCTGGGACTACCGGGATCCGCACACGCAGTCCGACGCCCGCGCCGTGCTGGACGCCCTTGCCGCCGCCGGCCGCCTCGCCCCCGTCGACGACCCCGACGCCGTGCAGCGGATGCTCGACGACGCCACCCACGCCTTCACCCACGCCCGCCCCGGTGCCGAGCGGGTCGAGGTCATCCGCGACATGCTCGAAGGCTGGTACGCCGCCTGGCCGGCCACCGCCGTCACCGACGAACACGACGGCATCGCCCGCCACCTCGCCGCCCTCATCGACGAGGCCGAGGCCCGCGCGGTCGCGTGCCCGTGCCTGCCCGGCGCTCCCAAGCACCGCCACGGCGTCGGCGGCTACAGCACCAGCGGCGAGCTGGCCACCGAGACACAGCACGTCATCACGTTCGCCGGCGACGGCACGTGGACGATGGAGCACTCCCTCGGCTGCCGCGTCACCCCCCGTCGCTTCGGCTGCCGCGTACGCCAGCTGGCCGAGCGGCAGATCACCTCCGAACTGGCCGTCCTGATGGCCGGCGGCCGGTACACGTGCCACAGCGTCCTCGGCGACCTCTTCCAGCTCGGCGGCCGCCTCCACGACGACCAGTGCACCGAGCCGGTGTGCGCGGCGTGCGGCTGCTGGTGCCACGACGAAGAGCAGCCGACCGAGCCGGCCTGTTGCACTCCGGAGGCCGGCAGCGATGTCACCACCGTGCACACCAACCAGCGCGCCACCATCACCATCGAACGGCCCGACGACGAGGTGCTGGAAGTCCACGTCGACGGCCAGCTCGTCGCCACCGCCAACCACGACGAGCACGGCTGGTCCGGCATGGACGCCGTCGAGAAGACCGCGATCGCCGTCGCCCGAGCCTGCGGGGCGTTCATCGAGTGCGACACCTGCGGCGGCGACGCGGCCGTCTGCGGGCACGCCCAGGACGACGAAGAGTGGCCGGACGACGAAGACGACGACGGAGGCCCGTCGATCGTAACCGTCGAGCTGCCCGGGATCAGCCGATGACCGACCGCCACCTCATCGTCGCCGTCGCCCTCCACCCCGACGGCAGCCAATCCTCACGCATCTGGACCATCCCCGCCGACCACGTCGACCAGGCCCTCGAACACCTCGGCACCCCCGACGCCACCGCACACATCCCCGCCGACGTACGAGCAGCCGCGGCGCCGGCCATCGCCGAGATGCGCACCGGATCGATCCTGCTCGGCCCAGTGGTGACCGAATGAAGCCACTCGACATGACCCGGCACCACGCCGACAACTGCCACTCCGAACACGCCGCCTGGGACCCAGACGGCAACCTGATCGTCGCCATCGGCGTCGGCCCCATACCCAAGCGGGGCAAGTACAGGCCCGGCGACTGGGTCGTCGTTCACGGCCGCCCCAACGCTGTCCGAGGCAACCGCCGCTACGGGTTTCGCGGCATGGTCCTCGGTGGCTGCGGCGGCGGCTACTACTACGGCATCACCGACGACGGCCGGCAGTGGTGGGAGACCGGCGGCGTCCTGGTGCCCGAGAGCAATCCGTCGCCGGAGAGCTGCACCTGTTGCCCGCATCCTCCCCCCAAGCCCACACCGCCGGTCACCCGGCAGTTGGACCTGCTCAGCCCCACCGCTTTCTTCGCCTCCGCCTCGTCGGGGGTGAGCTGACCCGTGACTGCTGAACAGCTCACCCTCGCCGTGGTGCCCCTCGTCGACCGCGCCGAGGGGTACGAGGCCCGGCACCAAGTCGGCCAGTACCGGACCCCGTGGACCTGGGCCACCGGCCCGCGCCGCGGTGACCCCACCCCGCAGGCCGGCGACCTCGTACCCGCGTGGCGGTGCTGCCACTGCGGCGCGATCGTCATGACCCGGTACGCGCTGGAGACCAACCACGACTGCTGCCGCGACTGGGCCATGCCGAGCTGCTACTACCACCCGCCCCGCGCCGACAGTCCGTACCGCATGGACGCGCACTGGATCCCGCCCGAGGGGTGGGCCACCCGATGACCCAGCAGGCGGCGCTCATCCACCAACCCGGCCGCGGCGGCATCTGGCGACGGTTCCTCCTCACCGGACCCGACCGCGTCATCAACGCCGCCCCCTGGATGGACGCCGTCGCCCAACACGCCCCCGTCGGCACCTGCCGCCCCTGCGGCGGCTACCTGTTCCCCGGCCAGCCCTACCGGCCCGCATCCGGCAACCGCGACTGGTACCCGGCCGTCTGCGCCACCTGCCACACCGACACGGCGGCGCCCGGCCCACGCCCCACCCGCAAGAAGAAGAGGCCCTGATCCGTTGAGCCACGAGGCTGTGAAGTGGGCACTCTACGAGGCCCCGATGCTGCTGACCCCCGCCGGTAAGCCCGACGTGGCGGCCCGGTTCGTGCTCGTCGCGCACGCTGAGCGGACAGACAAGCACGGCCGCGGCAGCTACCCCGGGCCGGCCGCCCTCATCGCCGCCACCGGCTACGACGAGCGGACGATCCAGCGCGCCGAGATCCGGTTGCGCAAGGCCGGCCTGCTCATCCACAAGGGAACCTCACACCTGGGGACAACCCGCTGGGACGTCGACATGTCCAAGCGGGTCGGTGACGAGCCGCAGGCTGAGGCGGACTCCCGAGTGGCCCGCAGAAGGGCTCAGGACGCCGAGCGTCAGCGGAGCCGCCGGGAGCGATTGAGGGCGGCACAGGCGGCCGCCGAGAACGCTTCTGCGATTGATCATGGCCATTCCGAATCGGTCGACAATCGGACCGCCGGAGACGTGCCGGGACCGACCGGCGAGGCCGATTCGATCGATGACCCCGGATGCACCGTCGAAGGTGTCACGGATTCTACGTCCGTGACGTCACGCACTCTGCGTCCGGACGTCACGGATTCTGCGTCCGGATGTCACGGACGCAGCGCCCCCCAAACCACCCATGAACCACCCATGAACCATCCGGGAACCATCCCTGGGGGCACGCTGCCCCCAGACCCCCTGCGACCCCAGGCCCCGACTGCGTCGGGTCCCGGGACCTTCTCGGAAATCTCACTCTCCGACGACGCAGATGAACAACCCCGGCCTGAGACCGCAACTCACGACCGCACGCGCGATTCCGAAAAGGCGCGGACTCCTGTTCTGCGCCTGATCGATTCGACCACCACCACGACGCCGACCGGCACCAGGCGCGGCTTTGGCTTCTGCCTGCCCTGCCACGCCGAGGGCAAGACCACCCTCGCCGCCGACCCCGTCAACGGGGCCGAGTGCCACCACCACCTCCGAAGGAGCGCCGCATCATGACCGTCAGCCGCACCCGCATCCGCACCCGCCAGCCCGCCGGCCCCGCCCAGCCGCTGCGCCGGCCCGCCGAACCCATGCTCGCGCCCCTCGACCCCACCCGATGCGCCTGCCACAAGCCGACCCTCATCGCCACGTTCCGCGCCGAGCAGCTCGTCGCCCTGGAGCTGCGCCACCTCCGGTCGAACGGCTGCGCGTACCCCGCCCAGCCCGTCGACGTCGACAGCTGGCTGACCCCGTGGTGACCGCCGGCCCCACCCATGGGCTGCCCAGCACGTACAGCAGCACCCGATACGGCTGCCGCTGCCGCGACTGCACGACCGCCAACACCAACCGCCACCGCCAGGCCAGAGCCGACCGCCGCGACCGCCTCGCCGCCGACCCCAACCTCGCCGAACACGGCCGCACCTCGACTTACACGAACTGGATGTGCCGGTGCGAACCGTGCAAGGCCGCGCACAGCGAGCAGCTGGCGCTTCGTCGCACCGGCCAGAAGCGGTGACTCGATGACCCACCCACCGCCCACACCCGGGCCGCTGCACACCTGGACCCGCGACGCCATCGCCAACCTCGCCACCACCCTGACCGCCGACCTCACCGGCCGGCACGGGCCCACCGACCAGCCCTGCGGCTGCATCCGCTGCCGCACCGCCCGCACCAACCGCGACCGCATCCGCCGCGCCACCCGATAGCCCGCACCACACGAGAGGCCCCGCGTTGACCAACCCGTGCGCCCACTGCGGCCGACCGCAGCCGGACACCGCCCACGCCTGCCAAGCGTGCACCGACCGGGCCTACCGCGACCTGCACGACCTCGCCGACGCCACACCCGCCGCCCGCGACGTCGCCACCGGCCAAGCCCGACACACCACCGGCGCCGGCGGCGGTAGCCACGAAGGCCGCATCCCGCTCGACCTCGGGGCCACCGCCAAGCTCGACGCCGTCCAGAACGAGATCACCACCTGGGCCCGAGTCGTCGCCGACAACCGGCACCACGACCAGCCCATCGGACCCGACCTCCTCATCGCCGCCGCCCGCTGGCTCGCCGGGCACCTCGACTTCATCCGCCGCCAGCCCTACGCCGTCGAGGCGTACCGGGGCTTCCGCGCCGCGGCCGCCATCGTGCGCGGCGTGGCCACCGGCCCCACCGAACGACGCTGGCTCGGCCAATGCGGGGCCGACCTCGACGATGACCGCCGCTGCACCGCCGATCTGCACGCCCGCGTCGGAGCCCGCGTCGCCGTCTGCCGGGCATGCGGCACTCGCCACGCGGTCGCCGAACGACGCGCGTTCCTCGACGGCCAGACCGCCGACCAGGCGTACACCGCCCGCCAGATCAGCCTCGCGTACCCGCAGATCCCCGAAGGCACCATCCGCAGCTGGGCCAAACGGGGCGAGATCGTGGCGGAGCTGGACCCGCTGCCCGACGGCGTTGAAGGGCCGCTATGGGTGCACCGCGATCCGGGTGGACGACCCCGGCCGCGCTACGTTCTCGGCGAAGTCCTGGCCCTCGCCGAGCGCAAGGCCATGGCCCGGGCCGAACGGGAGGCCAGGCAGGCTGAGGCCACCCCACCCGAGGCTGCTTGACAGCGGGAAGATCGTTTGCAACGCTGTCGTCGGACAGGCAGAACTGTCGGAACAGCCCGGTTGAGCGCCACGCTCCCGGGCTGTTTCGCTGCCCAGGGAGTGACATGCCCGCGCTCAAGACCTGCTCGTGCATCGGCTGCCCAGCCCACCCCGGCAGCTGCCCCGAACTCACCACCGCGCGACGCTGCCCCGCCTGCACCACCACCGCCAACCAGGCGCGAGGCAGCAGACAGCAACGCGGATACGACGCAGCCCACGACCGCGAACGCGAACGCTGGCGACCCCAAGTCGAACGAGGCCAGGTCGACTGCGCCGCACCCACCTGCGTCATGCCAGACCGGCGCATCCAACCCGGCCAACCCTGGGACCTCGGACACACCGACGACCGCACCACCTGGCGCGGACCCGAACACGCGCCGTGCAACCGAGGATGGAGACGCGAGCGATGAGCGACCAGCAAGCCGGCCCCATCCTCGACGGACTCGGCATCACCCTCGACCTCGCCGACGGAGACCTCGTCGCCAGCGCACTCGTCATCGCCAAGGTCGTCCGCGAAGACGGCCAAGTCACCCTGCTCATCGAGGACAGCGAAGGCATGACCTGGCTCGACCAATACGGACTGATCACCGCCGCGTCCGACCTGATCCGCTCGCCGCGCTTCGAACGCGAAGGCGACGACGACTGACCTCACCCTGCGTGACGGGGGTGGGGGGAGACCCCCAAGGGTGATCATGAGCCGGACCGCCGGGGAGGGCGCTGTCCGGTCGGGCAGGTTCAAACGACTTCGGCCGTCACGCAAGGTGACGGTGCCCGATGCTGCGCAACGCGGCAGAGGAGTGATCCGCATGGCTGGTGATGAGACCCGCGTCGTCCTGGTCAAGCCGGGTGACGTGCTGGTGTTCGGCAACGTGGGTGAGTTCGCCACACCGAAGGACCTGGCTCGGCTGGGCAAGCGGCTGAAGAAGGCACTCGGTGTGAAGGACGTGGTGCTGTTCGTCGGAGACATCGATCTGGCGGTGGTGCCGCGTGGGTAGCGGTGGGGCGCGGGCTCGTTCGGGGCCGGCACCTGATCCGGAGGCGCTGCGGCGCGAACGTGGTAGCGATCCGGGCTGGCACGTCCTGCCGATCACCGGCCGGCCCGGTCCGGCGCCGGAGTGGCCGCTGACCGAGGCGACCGACCGGGAGCTGCAGCTGTGGGTGGTCCTGTGGGCGAAGCCGCAGGCGACCCGGTGGGAGGTCCTCGGCCAGGAGCTGGAGGTCGCCCTGTACGTGCGTCGCTTCGCTGCGGCCGAGCGGCCAGACGCGTCGTCGTCGGCGGTGGTGGTGGTGCGGCAGCTCGGCGAGGCGCTCGGCCTGACGATTCCCGGTCTGCTGCGTAACCGGTGGCAGATCGGCGGCGGCCCGGGCACGGCGGCGCCGGCGATCCCGGCGCCGACCGGCACTGAGGGCTCCGCGCAGCCGGCGAAGACGTCCTCGCGGCAGCGGATGCTGAGGTCGGTGCCGACCGATGGCGGATGACCGGTACGTCGTCGACTTCCCGACCCTGTGGATCGTCCCGGACTGGATCGAGCGGCACTGCCCGCAGCCGGACCGGTTCGGCCGCGGCGGCCCGTTCAAGCTCTACGAGACGCAGCTGTGGTGGACCCTGAACCACTACCGGGTGAAGCCGACGGCGGTGTGGCGGCCGGAGAACCCGCTGCTCGGTCCGGCGTTTTACTACCGGCGTAGCCAGATCATGGGGCCGCAGAAGATCGGCAAGGGGCCGTGGTCTGCGTCGATCTGCCTGGCCGAGGGTGGCGGTCCGACGCTCTTCGCGGGCTGGGCTGAGGCCGGTGACGTCTACCGGTGCGACGACAACGGCTGCGGCTGCGGCTGGGTCTACGAGTACGAGCTGGGCGAGCCGAAGGGGATGCGCTGGCCGACGCCGCTGATCCAGATCACGGCGACGTCCGAGGACCAGACGGACAACATCTACCGGCACGTCAAGGCGATGATCCGGCTCGGGCCGCTCAGCGACCTGATGCGCGTCGGCGAGGACATGGTCCGCATCGGCCTCGAAGGTGAGATCGACACCGTCACCACCGGCGCCCTGTCGAAGCTCGGTAACCCGGTCACGTTCGCCATGCAGGACGAAACGGGCCTGTACAACGACACGAACAA